>JBEKKG010000167.1:0-10711 GCA_050010835.1 Planctomycetota bacterium | reverse complement strand
CAGTAAATGCGTGGCCCAGAGCGTACCGCGGGCGTCCCGCCCGCCTTCGTCCTCGCGCCCTGCCAGCCTGCCACGAGCGGGCGGGACGCCCGCGGTACATTTGCTGACATGCACCCCCCAGTTCTTCTGTTCCATCCTTGTGTCTTTGTGCCTTTGTGGTTAGATGTTGAAATCCGGTGTTCCGCGGCCGGTCTCCGCGCGCCTCTTCATGTCCGCCAGCGTGGTCTGGTCCACAACATTGGAGACCGCGTTGTCCACCTCCACCCAGACGCTGCGGAAGGGATCGCCCGCCGCTTTCGTTTTGCGGCCGTTCCCGGCAAGTTCCGCGGCGGAGTCGTCCATGGCGCGCCAGATGTCTCCCACCGAGATCCGTTCAGGATCGCGCGCCAGCCTGTGCCCGCCTTCAGCGCCTCGCTGGCTCAGCACCAACCCCGCGCGGCGCAGTTCGACCAGGATCAACTCCAGGAACTTCACGGGAATGCGCTGGCTGCGGGCAATGTCCGCAGTGCACTCGACGCCTTCCTGGCTGGCATGGACTGCCAGTTCAAGCATCGCACGCATTGCGTATTCAACTTTCTGCGAAATCCTCATCGCCCATTCCCTACTTATCCGATAGGAAAGTTATCACAAGTTTCCAGGCTGCGCTACGGACAATTTGCCTTTTTTCAATTCTCAACTCTCAATTCTGTGGTATGAGGATAGCCGCCGAGGGGGAGTAGCAGAACTGGTCCCCACCAGTTCCGCCCAAGCCAACACTCCCGAAGGGATATTCCTTTCTGGCTTGAGCGACCGGCCCGTCCGGGTGTCAGACCTTTGGCTGCGTGCTTTGCGGCGCGCGGCCAGATTGTCTGGGCCGCGCACCCGGAGGGAAGATGAAACCAGGACACTGCCTGCCTATCCTGATAGCCGCGCTGCTGACGCTGCCGGGCATTGTTCTGCGTGTGGCGGGGATTCACGGGGCGCCGCTCACGATGGCCCTCGTCTCCGGCGTGGCCATAGTGGGCGCGTCGTTCCTGCTGCTGTGGGCCTGCGACGCGGCGCAGGCGGATATTTCGCAGTCGCTGGCCCTGGCAGTGGTGGCGCTGGTCGCCGTGCTGCCCGAATATGCCGTAGACACGTACTTCACCTGGGAGGCGGGAAAACACCCGGAAAGCAACTATGCCCACTATGCCGTCGCGAACATGACCGGCGCGAACCGGCTGCTCATTGGCGTGGCCTGGGGCCTGATTGTCCTGGTGAGTTGGCTGCGTTTCCGGCGCGCGGTGCGGCTGGAGCATGAACGGCGCACGGAGTTGCTGTTCCTGGGATTGGCGACGGCGTATGCCTTCGTGATTCCGCTCAAAGGTTCGCTGGTCTGGTACGACGGCCTCGTGTTCCTGGGCCTGTACTCGTGGTACATAGCGGTTGCGGGGCGGCGGCCCTGTGCGGAAAGCCTGGCGGAGGGGCCGGCTGAATTGCTCATCCGCTTGCCCAAAGTCCCGCGGCGCGTGCTGACGGCGGCCATGTTCCTTTTTGCCGCGGGCGCAATTGGCGCCAACGCTGAGCCGTTCTGCGAGGGCCTGGTCAACACGGGCAAGGCCCTGCACATCAACGAATTCCTCCTCGTGCAATGGCTCGCGCCGGTAGCTTCCGAAGCACCCGAATTCACCGTGGCGCTGGTCTTCGCCTGGCGCGGGCAAGCAGGCCTGGCGCTGGGCAGCCTGCTTTCCTCCAAGCTCAACCAATGGACCCTGCTGGTGGGCATGATCCCCGGTATTTTCGCGGTGTCATCCGGCTCCTTGGAGCACCCGCTGCCCATAGGCCAGTTCCAAATGCACGAGATTCTGCTGACGGCAGCGCAATCGCTGCTCGGTGTGATGTTGTTGGCGGGGCGGCGTCTGTCAATGAGCGGAGCGCTCTTGCTGTTCGCCTTGTTCGCGGGGCAGCTTGTGGCGCCGAGCCTGGTCGAGACGTTCCCGTTTCTGGCGCCCGCGGGCCTGAGTCCCGGGCAGATTCACCCGCTCTTCTCGGGGCTTTACCTGGCCGCCGCCGCAGCGCTCTTCATGCAGCGCCCGCGGCGCGTGCTGGCCTTGCTCGGCGGGGCGCGAGCGGGACCGCACGCCCAGCCAGGCAAGGACAGACAGCCTGCTTTCCAGCAGCCCGAAACCGCTGTCAGTCCCCACCAGCCCCGCCCGCCCTGCTGCGGGTGGGTCGCACAGCATGGGTCCGCGGAATTCAGAAGCCAGTATTGCGCCACCTGCGAGTACCGGCTGCGGGCACAAAAAGAAGGCGGCCCGCAATCTGGTGACACGGTGACACGGTGACACGGAGACGCGGAGACATGGTGACGCGGGGAGAACAGATGACGGCCTTACTTGGCGGACATTCGCTCTCCCCGCGTCTCCGCGTCTCCGTGTCTAGGAACTTAGACCAAGGAGACCCCCATGCTCGTGCTCAGCCGTGAAGAAGTCCGCGAAGTTGACCGCCTGGCCATCGAGCAGCTTGGCATTCCTGGCGTGGTCCTGATGGAGAATGCCGGCCGCGCCGTGGCTGAAGAAACGCTCAAGCTGCTGGCGCGCGAGCCGGCGTCGCTGACCGCGGTGCTGCTCTGCGGCGGCGGGAACAACGGCGGAGACGGCTACGTGGCCGCGCGCCACCTGCACAACGCCGGCGTGCGGGTACTGGTCTGCAACGCCGCCGAACCATCCCGGCGCGGCGGCGACGCGGCAGTCTTCCGCGCCATAGTGGAAAAAATGGAATTGCCCAGCCGGGACATCCTGACCGCCGCGCAACTTGCCGCGGCTGAAGCTGAACTCAAGAAGGCCAATGTGTTCGTGGATGCACTCCTCGGCACCGGGTTCCACGGCGCAATGCACCCGCATTTGGCGTCCCTCGTCCGCCTGTGCAATGCGCTGGCGCTGGAGGGAAGAAAAACCGTTGCTGTGGACGTGCCCTCCGGCCTGGACTGCGACACGGGCCAGGCTGCGGCCCCCACCATCCGCGCGGACCTCACCGTTACGTTCGTGGCCATGAAGAAGGGTTTCTTGCAGCCTGAAGCTCGAAAATACCTCGGCCAGATTGTGGTGGCCTCGATAGGCATTAGCCCGCATTATTCACCGCAGAGACGCAGAGAGCACAGAGAACAGCAGGAAGAATGGACAGACTGATTCTCGAGATTCTTTCTTCACTCTGCGTCTTCTGCGCCTCTGCGGTGAATTTTCCGGGTTAGACCAGCGCAGGTGCTGTAGTTTCCGGCATAAGCCTGTCTTCCAAACTCTCGATATGCTGGAAGTCTCCGTCTTGGAGAAAGCGGAACAACACGCGGGCAGCAGCCACAGCCACCTGGTCTGAATTCTTGCTTCCGTAGAACCATACGGATGTGGGCCGCGGCGTGAGGCTGGCCATCAACTGGGACGTATCCGAGCCGTTCCTTCGGGGCGCTGCCAGGAGACCGCTGCGCCCAGTGAAGAGCCGCCGCCGGAGGTAGAATACCGGCAAATTGCCAAACAGCGGTTCTGCCTCAAGCAGGATGTCTCTGGCCTCAAAAGTGTTCACGACGAAAATCGCAGGGCTCAGGCCGAGCTCTTCGAACTCCTTCAAAGTGGCATACACATCATAGGCGGTCTCCGCGAGAGCGACTGGTTGAATGCCTCGCTTGGACAGCAGGGCAATGGCTTTGCGGCAGACCTGCAGAGCGGGATGGGCACTGAGCGGTGCTGCTTCAATGAATATCGGTTCTCCTATCATGGCCAGCGGTACTCCGGTTCGTCACACGCAACACTCGCGTGCCAAGCTGAAGGCACGCAAACAGCGAACCGCTTGAGCAACTTGGCGCGGAAAACCGGTTTATTCCCAGAAAGCCTTCAAAGGACAGAGTTTACGCTGGACAAGGTCTCTTGTGGGCTCTTTGTGCGCGCTCCTGGACTGGAGGATAACGAAGGATTCAGCGGAATCTCAAGGGGTAGGTCGAGTCAGGAGCGGGGGAATTCGGAACAAACCAAGCATTACAGGAGGCGTTTGGCGGGAACTTGACATTATAAGTTATTTATGAGAAATCACTTACATAAGAAGCCTGAAAGGTCATTCCGAATTTCGTCACCTGCTGCGCCAAAAGGGGCTACCGGCTCTGCGCCCGTTTCCGCACATCCACATATACCGCCGCCAAAATGACCAGGCCTTTGACGATGTACTGCAAAGAGAAATGGACGCCAGCCTGGTTGAGGCCCTTATCCAGAATGCCGATGATCACGGCGCCGATCAGCGTGCCGTACATCGTGCCAATGCCGCCGGTAAAGCTGGTGCCGCCCACGACCACAGCCGCGATCGCGTTCAGCTCGAAGCCCTGGCCCGCGATCGGCTCGCCCGAGTAGAGCTGGGAGGCGTTGATCATCCCCGCGACGGCGGTCAGCAGCGCGCAGATCACGTACACGGCCATCTCGACCCGTGCCACGGGAATGCCCGTGTACCGCGCGGCCTCGCGGTTGCCCCCGATGGCATAAAGGTGCTGGCCGAACCGCGTGCGATGGAGCAGGACGGCCGCCAGCGTGAAGAGCACCAGCATCACCAGCACCGGCACGGGCAGTTTGGCGGCGCCGCACAGCCGGCCGTTCCCGAGAGCCAGGAAAAGCTTCTGGGCATCGGGTATGTGTATGGGCTGGCCTTCGTTGAAACGCAGGGCGGCGCCGCGGGCCACCAGCATCGTGCCGAGTGTGATGATGAAGGGCGGCATGCGGGTCTGCGCCGCGCACAGGCCGTTGAATGCCCCCAGGACCGCGGCGGCCCCGAACCCCAGCAGCACCGCGGCTATCAGCCCGCCGAGGCTCTGCGTCTCGGTTCCGCAGAAGGTTATCAGGCCCGCGACTGTCGTAACGCCGACCAGCGCCAGCAGCGCGCCGACGGACAGGTCAATCCCGCCGATCAGGATCACCAGTGTCATCCCGAAGGCCAGGATGGCGTTGACCGAGATCTGCTGGGCCAAGTCCAGCATGTTCTCGGCTGACAGGAAGTTCCCCACCAGCAGGCGGAAGAGCACCAGCAACCCCGCCACGGCGGCGAGGAGCGGCAGGAGTTGCCTAAGCGTCTTCATCCGTTGCAGCTCCAGTCAGTTGGGCCATGACGCTCTCGGGCGTCAGCGCTTCCGCGGCCGCAATGCTCAGGATGCGGCCCTCCCTGTACACGGCCACGCGATGGGACAAATTGAGCACCTCTAACAGGTCCGAGGAGATGAGCAGCACCGCCATGCCCGACGCCACCAGGCCCTGGAGCAGTTGGAACATTTCCTCACGTGCGCCGACATCCACGCCGCGAGTCGGCTCATCCAGGATCAGGACCTTGGGGCGGTGCTCCATCCATTTGCCCACCACCGCTTTCTGCTGGTTGCCGCCGGAGAGATTCAGCACGGTCTGCTCCGGCCCCGAGGCGCGGATGTGGAAACTCTCAATCGCGCGCGCCACGATGCCCGCGCGCTTCCCCATGTCCGGGAAGGCGCCTGCGATCCAGTCGCGCGTCCACGGCAGCGCCAGGTTGAAGGCCAGCGTCTGCAGCATCACCAGGCCATGCTGCTTGCGGTCTTCGGGCACCAGCACGAGACCAGCGGCGAGCGCGTCGCGCGGACCGCGAAACGAGGCCCGGCGGCCGTCCACGAAAATTGTTCCGCTGCGGAGCGGATCAACACCGAAGAGCGCCCGTGCCAGCGCCGTGCGCCCCGCGCCGACCAGGCCGGCGAAGCCCAGGACCTCGCCATAGTGCAGTTCAAAGCTTACGCCGTGCACGCTGTCGTTGCAGAGTCCGCGCGCTTCCAGTGCGGCCGCTCCCGGGCGAGACGGCAGCTTGGGGTAATGGGCTGCAATGTCGCGGCCCACCATCCAGCGGACAAGTTCGCGCTGGTTCACGGCGGAGGCCGGCTGCGTGCCGATCGAGCGGCCGTCGCGTAGTACGGTGATGCGGTCGGCCAGCCGGATGATCTCTTCGAGCCGGTGCGAGATGTAGATGATGCCCACGCCCTGCGCTCTGAGGCGCCGGAGCGTGACGAAGAGGGCCTCGGTCTCGGATTCCGAGAGCGCGCTGGTGGGTTCGTCCAGGATCAGAATCCGCGCCTGGCGGGAAAGGGCGCGCGCGATCTCGACCAGTTGCTGATGGGCGACGGTCAAGCGGGACACGACGGCCCGCACGTCGCGGATTTCCCGCAGGCCCAAGCCGCTGACCAGCGCCTCTGCATCGCGCTCCATCCGCCGGCAGTCCAGCAGCCCCCAACGGCGCGGTTCGCGCCCAAGGTAGATGTTCTCGGCGACCGTGAGGTTGGGCGCCAGCGCCAGTTCCTGGTGGATGACCCGGATGCCGCAGCGGTCCGCGTCGCTGACCGTGCGAATGTGCGCGGGCTGCCCGTCAATCCGGATGGCGCCGGCGTCGGGGACGTGAATGCCGCCCAGCGCCTTGATGAGCGTGGATTTGCCTGCGCCGTTCTCACCCAGCAAGGCGTGAATCTCGCCCCGCCGCAACTCGAAATCCACGCTATCCAGCGCCGTCACGCCGCCAAAACGTTTGGTCACACCCCGCAGCTCCAGCAGGGGTGCAGGGGGAGGGGCCGCTGCTGCCTCCATGAACTCACTGCCCTTTCATGAAGGAATCCGCGTTCTCGGCGGTGATGAGTTCCACCTTGATCTTGATGTCCTTATCAACCGGAGTGCCGGCAAAATGGGCGTAGACCTTCTCAGCGGCAATCCGGCCCATTTCCCGCGGGAACTGCGCGGAGGTAGAGTGCAGTTTGCCGGCCTTGATCGCGGCTACGCCTTCGGCGGAACCGTCCACCGTCACCACGGTGACATCCTTGAGTTTGCCGGCGGACTCCAGGGCGGAGATCACGCCCAGGGCGCTCGGGTCGTTGATCGGGAACGCCGCGGTCAGATCGGGGAAGCGGCCGATGAGGTCGCGCATCACAGGCCGGGCCGCCTCAGTCGTGCCTTTGCCTTCCTGGGTATCCAGAATCTTCATCCCCGGCGACTTCGCGGCCTCTTCCTGGAATCCCGCCACCCGGTCAAGGCAGGCCTTGTTCACCGAGTGATGCAGGATCACAACTTTGGCGTCCGGCTTCACTTTGGCCAGCGCGCGGGCCGCGAGACGGCCGGCCTCCACGTTGTCCGAAGCCACCTGGCACAGCACCAGGTCCTCATCCTTGACCGGAGCATCCACGATCACACAGGGCACGTTCTTCTCCTTGGCCTGGAGCAGGCTGCCTTTTATGCCCTCCCAGTTGACGGGGTTGATGAAGACCGCCGCAACTCCCTTCAGCAGCAGATCGGAAATGTCGTTCTTCTGTTTGAGGCTGTTGAACTGCGAATCCAGCGTGATCAGGACATCGCCGTGCGCCTCTACGACCTGCTTCAGGCCGTTGTTCAGTTCGACGAAGAACGGGTTGTTCATCGTCTGGAAAACCACGCCGAACAAGCGGCCCTGCGGCTTGCCCTGCGCCGCGGGCGTCCCGGAGTTCCCGCACCCCGCGAGGATTACGGCCAGGGCAACCCCGGCCCATGTCAAAACGAATGTTCTCATAGTACCTCCTCCTTTGCTCAGTACGGATTGCTCGGCATCATCTCCCAGGCCTTGACCACACGGAACTTCGCAGCACCGCCTTGGGAGAACAGCGCCACGCCAAGACTGTCCGGCCGCGTGGGATAGATGCGCCGCATGGCGGCCTGGCGGTCGTTGGCAAAAGCCTCGACGACCGACCTGTCCACAAAGACACGCAGCGTGAGCGCCTCGCCCTGTTTCAGCTCGAATGGCCCGGCCTCGACGTTCTTCGGCCCTTCGCCCAGACTTGCCTTGGTCACATCTATCTTCAGCTTCTGCTCCGCCGCGTCGTAGTAGACCAGGGTCTCTTCCGCGCCGTCCCCCTCACCCTTCCCTCTCCCCTCGGGGGAGAGGGTGGGGTGAGGGGAGCGGCAGACCTTTACGCCACACTGCTTGGCGCCCTGGGGTTCGATCTCAATCAGGAGCTCGAGCGTGTTGCCGGCGATCTTGTCGAGCACGGCCTCCTTGCCGTCCTCGACAGCAACGTTCTCAACCGTCTGGCCGTTGTAGCGGAGCCGCTGCAGTTCCTCGGCCGGGCGCATACGGAGCTGGCCGTCTTCGCCCAGCCACAGTTCGCGGGGCAGCGACAGCTCGCCCGACCAGCCGCTGGCCTTGCGCGTGGCGTCGCTCCGGCCGTCGAAGATCCAGGCCCACATGATCCGGCGGCCCTTGTCGTCCACGAGCGACTCCGGCGCAAAGAAAGCATTGTCGGCCCAGGTCATGCGGCCGTGGCTCTCCGGCTGGAAGCGGTCGTTCGCGTAGCGGCCGATGTAATACTGGCAGCCCAGGTTGTGGCTGATGAACAGGATCATGTGCCGGTCGCTGTTGCGCAAGCCTCCGGCTTGCGCGGGCAGCGGGAAGAAGTCGGGGCACATGTTGTCCTCGGTCTCCTTCGTCCACTTGCGGTCCGATTGGTAGAACGGATGGAGGTAGGTCCACTTGGCCAAGTCGTCGGACGTGAACAGGTAGAGCGTATCGCCCAGGTATTCCGCTTGCTTTCGCTTGTGTCCGAATTCCCGCAGCACGAGCAGGTTGCCGGTGAGCATGTAGTAGCGGCCATCGTTGATCCAGATGGCCGAGGGATCGGCCGCGCCGTAGACCGTCTCCGGCTTGCCGTCGGCAGCGGGCACAATGGCCAGCCCGTGCTGAGTCTCACGGATCACCGGATTATGGGGGCTCTTGGTCCAGACGTCGAGGTTCTCGTCGCTGCTGGTGGCGATGCAGATGCCGCGCGGGTTGCCCAGGCCCCAATAGGTTATGGTCGGCACGCCGTTCTTATCGAGCGCGGCCCCGCCGCTGAAGATGCCCGAGTCGCCCTCGCCCGGCTGCAGAGCCAGCGGGTGCTGCCGCCAGTAGACCAGGTCCTTGCTGGAGATGTGCGCCCAGCAATGGCCTTTCTCGGTCTGGACGATGTACATCAGATGATACTGGCCCTTCCAGAACAGGGCGCCGTTGGGATCGAACGGGCCGCACACGCCTTCCGGAGTAACGAAGTGGTAGGCCGGGCGATACGGGTCTTTCAGGAGCTTCTCCCGAAACTGCCGCGCGTTTTCGATCAAGCGGCCCATGTCCTCGGCCTGAGCTGCGGCAAGCATCCCCAGGCAGAGCGCTGAAACTACGATGAAAATAGCTTCCTTATGGCATAGCATGGTCTGGCCCTTTCATCCGCTATACCCTCTCCCCCGTGGGGAGAGGGTGGCGCTTTAGCGCCGGGTGAGGGGGCCACTCTACGCATCGCGCACCCCCTCACCCCGCGTTCGCTTCGCTCACGTCGGCCCTCTCCCCACAGGGGAGAGGGGAAACAAACTCAGTACGGATTGGATGGAAACATTTTCCACCCCTTCACCCGGCGGACCAACGCCGCGCCGCCTTGAGCGAACAGCGACACGCCGACGCTGTCGGCCCGCGTGGGGTAAATCCGCCGCATGGCGCCCTGGCGGTCGTTGGCAAACGCCTCGACGACCGACTTATCCACAAAGACACGCAGGGCGAGCGTCTCGCCTTCCTTCAGCGCAAACGGTCCGGCCTCGATGTTCTTCGCGCCCTCTCCCAGACTTGCCTTGGTCACATCTATCTTCAGCTTCTGGTCCACCGCGTCGTAGTAGACCAGCGTCTCTTCCGCGCCGTCCCCCTCACCCTTCCCTCTCCCCTCTGGGGAGAGGGTGGGGAGAGGGGAGCGGCAGACCTTGACGCCGCATTGCTTGGCGTCCCGGGGTTCAATCTCGATCAGGAGTTCGAGCGTGTTGCCGGCGATCTTGTCGAGCACAACTTCCTTGTCGGCCTCAACGGCGATGTTCTCGGCCGCCTGTTCGTCATACCGCAGTAACTGGATTTCCTCGACGGGCCGTATCCGCAACCGGCCGTCGTCTCCCAGGGATAGCTCCCGCGGCAGCGACAGCGTGCCCGACCAGCCGTTGCGGTGATGCGTCTTGAAGCCAGGCTCGTCAAAGATCCACGCCCACATGATCCGGCGGCCCTTGTCGTCCAGCAAGCTCTCGGGCGCGAAGAATGAGTTGTCCACCCAGCTCATCTTCTCGTGAAAGGCAGGATGGAATTGCTCGCCTTTCCATTCACCGAGGTAGTAGCGGCAGCCGAGCCCGTGGCTGATGCACAGGAGCATGCGTTTGTCACCCAGCTTGAAGAAATCGGCGCAGGACACATCCTCGTTGATTGACACCCCGGCGACGGGGTTGGCCATCAGATCGCCGACGTATTTCCACTCGCCCGCCAGGTTGTCGGCCTTGGCAATGGCCGGCCGGTTCCCGCCGAAGATGGCGTAATACGTGCTGTCCTCAAGCCAGCCGTAGGGGTCCCACGAGCGATATTTTCCGTGGTGCGGATCGCCTGGGTTGGTTTTGGGCGTAATGGGGTTGGATTCCAGCTTCTTCCATTCGTTCAGGTCGTCGTCGAGGGAGACCGCCATAGCGTTGCCTTGGCCGACCTGATGGTAGCACATGGTCGGGCGGCCCTCTTTGTTGACGAAGCAATTGCCGCTGAACATGCCGGAGACCAGCCCCGTCGGATGGTGCCGCCAGTGAAACAGGTCGCTGCTGGAGGCGTGGCCCCAGTTGTGCCCGCGGTTGTCCTGGAAGATATAGAAAAGATGGTAGCGCCCTTTCCAGTAGATGGCCCCGTTCGGATCGAAAGGCATGGCGTAGCCTTCGGG
>JBEKKG010000166.1:0-10716 GCA_050010835.1 Planctomycetota bacterium | reverse complement strand
GCTTTTTGCCGCACGCCATCCAGGAAGGCTACGAGCGGCTGCAGGTGGCTTTCCGCGAGCACCGTGGGCAGCCGGACGCGAAGGCCTTTCAGCACTGTGCCATCGTCTACGCCGGCTGGGTGGCCCATTACTGCCAGGACGCGACGATGCCGCTGCATGTGACCAAGGACTTCGACGGCAAGCCTGACGCCGCCGGAAACCTTCAGCAAAAGGGGATTCACGCCAAGATTGACGGCTACCCTGAGGGCCAGGGCTTCACCCCAGAGATGTTCAACCAGGGATTGGCCGCGGAGGCCGCGAGCGACGTCTGGCCGCTGATCACCAAGACCATTACCACTTCCTTCGGCCACGTGCAGCGCTGCTACGAACTGGATGCCCAAGGCGGCTTTGATAAGGACCCGGATAAAGCCAAGGAGTTCATCCTGGAGCGCACGCGCGCCGCGGCCAAACTGACTCTGGATATCTGGTACTCGGCCTGGAAAAACAGCGCCCAGTAACGAATTTTCGATTTTTGATTTTCGATTTCTTGTCTGCCTTCATTTCCTCTGCAATTTTACCGCAATGTCCTTGTCCACAGGCGGCAGGGGGAGCATCAACCGGCCTTCTTCAACGCGTGCTTCCAGCGTCTGGCATTCACCCCGCTCCGTGTCCCACAGCTCCACCGTATAGCGGCCGTTCTTCAAGCCGCCAACGTGGAGGGCCACGTGAGCGGCCGTCCGGGGCGGCACCTGCATGGCCAGGGCGGCGTGCGAGGTGGTTTCGTTCTGCAGCCACAGCAGCGCCAGCGTGTCATCTTGTACGCCAAAGGCGCGCAGATCCGGCGTCACCTTCTGCACGTAGCCCAGCAGTTTGTACTGGCAGATCATCCAGTCCGTGCCCGCGTTGTCTACCCGCACCTCATGCTTGCCCGGCGGCACGGAAACGAGGTACTCGCCGTTGTAGCACTTGAGCGCGTCATTTTTCTTCAATGGGTCTTCCTTGAAGTTGGCCTCCAGCGCCAGCTCGTCATCCACGTAGACGTCCAGGATCGCGCCGCCGTATTGGCTCACGCTGCTCACCGCCACCGCCAACTGCCACCCCTGCTCGCCCTCCGTGCAGAACGTGACGGGGTTGTGGAAGGTGGGGTGGTTGCGCAGGCCGTGCAGGTAGGCGCTCAAGTTCTCCGCGCCCACCACCGTGCCGCCGTTGTGGACCGTTATGGTCTGCGGCTTGTTGGAGGGATGTTCCTCCCAGACGTTCTGCTGGCCCGCGAGGGCCAGGTCCAGCAGGCGCGGCGGCTGCGGCTGGGTGTAAGTGAAGCCAGGCTCCGCCGCCCGGAACTTGCGTTTGTTCCATTCCACGCCGCTGAGGAACTTTGCCAGCGGCAGGTAATGATGGTACAGGTCGTGCGGCTGGATGTAGTTGTCCCACCACCAGAGCATGGGCGTCCCCGCCGCGAGGGACAGCGACCCGGCCCAGAGACCCTCGTGCAAATGCTCTCCCGCGGGGTCCTCAGCGTTCCCCTTGGCCCCGGCATCCAGGCCGAATTCGCCCACGAAGTGCGGCTTGGCGTAGCGCCCGGCTTTGTCCAGAGAATAACGGTTCAAGGCGCCGGCAATGTCCGCTGAGCCGTAATTGTGCGTCTGCACGAAACTCATCTCGCGCAAGCCGTCAATCTCCGGGTCGCCCTCGGAATTCGCAAAACTGGTGCTGATGAGGTGCCGGTTGGGATCGCACGCGGCCAGGCAGCGGGCCATCTCGGCGTGCCAGGGGGCCACTTCCGCGCCGACGTACTCCTCAACGATGTCCACTTCGTTCCACAGTTCCCAGGCGAAGACGTGCGTGCTGTAGCCCCAGCGGGCCGCGATGTAGCGCAGCCGCTGGCGGAAGAGCCGGCGGGCCAGCGGGTTCGTAAAGAACTCCTCGGGAATGTAGCACGGCCCGCCGTTGACGGCGTTCCAGGGGCACTTCTCCCAGAAGGGGCTGCCCGGGCTGACGCGCAGATCGTTGAAGGACTCCAGGCAGAACATCAGGCGGATGCCCTTGCGCTCCGCCAGCTCGGTGACGTAGTCCACGCGCCAGGCGTTGGCCTGGTCGTAGCTGCCGAGTCCGCGCGGGGTCTCCAGGGTGAACAAATCGAAGGGGCCGATCCACAGGCGCGCCCAGTTGCAGCCGTGGGCCGCGAGCTTGTCCATCCAGAGATCGTAGTCGTAAGTCGAGCGCCCCCAGCACAGGTTCATGCCGATGGGGAAATAAGGCGTCTGGTCATCGGCCTCGAAGGCGCGGCCGTTGCGCGCCTGGCGCACATAGCCGTGGCTGGAGCTCTCCACACACTGGAAGGACAACTCTTCCGACTCGCAGCTCTGCCCGCCCCATGCCACTCTGACCCGCAGCTTATGCCGGCCGCGCTCAAGCGGCGCGTAACGCACTTTCCAGACGCCCTCGCCCTGCGGCGTGAGTTCCTCCCCATCGTCCTTCTTGCGGCGCGTGAAGCCCTGGTAGAAGAAGCCCGGCGCCAGCACCTCTTTGCCCCCAGGCGTGCGCACGCGGGCCGTGACGCTGAGCTCCTCCGGATCGAACGGGTTGCTGGCTTCGGTGTGAACAGAGCAGGTCAGCTCAAGCTTGCCGTACTGCGGCACCACATCATGGTCCAGGACGAGGTCCGAGAGGAGCGCGGGCTGCTGTGAGGTCTGTCCTGCCACGGCCCCCAAGGATATAAGACCAGCCGCTAGATGGAGCAGAACACTTCGCCACATGGGCCTTGAAGTTAGCGTCTCGGACGCAAGAGGCAAGGCGGCAAATCAGGCTTGAGACTTGAGGCATTAGGCATTAGGATTGGGGCATTGGGCTTTTCCGCCTCACTGGGACCAGCCAAGGCACAATGCCAAAGTTCCATCTCTGTGTCCTCTGTGGCAAGAAGTTGGTGTAGTACTGGAGGGAGGCTTTACATGTACAGAAGATCGCGTCTGCTCGTGGCTCTCCTGGCGGCACTGTTACTGGCCGCGCCGCTGCTTGCTACCGGGTGCGGGAGTGCTTCAAGTAGATTAACTCCCTCGTTGAAGTCCCTGACGATGGCGGAGCTTGCACCGAGGGGAACTAATTTAGACGAAACACTCCCACCGGGTGCGGAGGCGGGTGAAAGCACCCCATAATCGTCCGTTTGCGGCGGGCGAACCGATTAGAGGCTTGGGGCTTGAGGCTTTGCCTCCTCACCGTACGCACCCAAGGCCCAATGCCTAAGTTCTATCTCTGTGTCCTCTGTGGCAAAAAGTTGTTGTAGTAATAGAGGGAAGCTGAACATGCACAAGAGATCGCGTCTGCTCGTGGCTCTCCTGGCCCTGCTGCTGTTGGCGGTGCCACTGCTCACTGCCGGCTGCGGAGGCGGGTGAAAGCGCGCCAAATCGTCCGCCTGCGGCGGGCAAACTGAATAGTACTACAACGAACGATTCACCACAGAGGCACAGAGACACAGAGAACTTTTGAAACCGCAGATGGACGCAGATGAACACAGATAAGGAAAGAAACTGTTTTATGATCTGCGTTTATCCGCGTTCATCTGCGGTTCCCAAGAGCCCCCTGGCTGTTCTCTATGTCTCTGTGTCTCTGTGGTGAATAAGCCTATAAAGTGTCTCAAATGGTTGACTTGGCGCCACTATAGACTGTTGGTATAGTAGCTGGAGCCAGCTTGGGCTAAGAGGTGTTGCTGTGGCCACGGAAGGGGCAATCTTGGGACAGGGACAGGTGCATGACCGCAACTGCACTGGTGGTCAGCACGCCCCGTTGGGGCTTGCGCTTGGCGCCGGCTCCTCTTACCAGGGGCTTCGCCCCTGGCTATTCCAGTTTGCGCCTTTGGCGCAAGCATCTTGGCGGCCTGCGGTGTCCTTAAATCGAAAATCGAATCCCGACAAGTCGGGAGAAAATCCAAAATCCCCTGCGGGCTTCACCGTGCTCGAAATGGTCGCGGTGATGGTCATTGTCCTCATTATCTGCCTGGGCTTGATTGGGGCCTATTCCAGCATGCAGAAGGGCCAGCGCCTGAACAACTCGACTGAGAAGCTCCTTTCCACGCTGCACCTGGCCCGCAGCCTGGCCATCAGCAACAACGCGATCTACCACGTGCGGATTGACAATTGGGCGCCCAACGACGGCCTTATTCCCACAACTGACGCCAGCCTTCCCGGTGCGTTCCCCGAACTCTGGTTCGCCGGCCAGTGGATCAAGGTTTACTCCTTCCCCAGCAGCCATGATGCCTTGACAGTGGCCACAGAAGACGATGTCACGGAATGGAACAGCTTCAAGGACTGGAATGCTGAGACCTTGGCCAATGCCAGCGGCGGCAACCCCCCGAATGTCAACGTGGCCAGTGTCCGCATGGAATCGGGGACGTATCTCGGCATTCAGAATCCGTCCGGCGCCGGCGTACCCTCGAAGACTGTCCTTTCGTTTTACCCCGATGGCACGGCTCACACTCCTGATGGCAATGCCGTCTATTTCTATGTTACTGACGTGACTTTTATCCCTGATACAGCCTCTGGCGGCAACAACCTGCCGCGCACGCCCTACAATGACTTCCGCGATCCCAAGCCCCCTGTGCTGTCCAACCTGGCCGCCAACTACTACCTCCAACTGAACAGCAACCGCCACGATCTCTTCAACCACGCTTATGACCACCAATTGGCGACCGGCTCGAATGGCGACGTGGATATGAATAGCGGCTCGGCCTCAGGCCTGCGGATGATCCGGGTCTTGCCCGGCGGCTCGATCAGGCTGCTCGACCCCACGGTGCCCACGGAGAGACTGCCGTGACGCTACGAGCTTTGTACCGCGGGCGTCCCGCCCGCCTTCGTTCTCGCGCTCTGCCAGCCTGCCACGGGCGGGCGGGACGCCTGCGGTACATTTACGGGCGGGCGGGACGCCCGCGGTACGATGCAGCCGGCTTCACGCTTGTCGAGGTGCTGGCGGCGCTCGCTGTTCTGGCCGTGGGGCTGGCGGCGGTGCTGGCGATGGTCCTGGGCAGCAGCCGCGTCAGCGCCACGGCGGCAAAACGCAACGTCGCGGCGGCGCTGATCACAGAGGCTGTGGCCGACATCCAGAACAGGCACCTCATCACCAGCAACAGGTATAACGCGGCCAGCGACATTGGCCTTCTGGTGGAGACCCTCAATTCGCCCAACCCCAACACCCACGATTACAACCGCGGCGGCCAATCATTCATGAACCTGTTTCCACCGAACACGTTCAACCAAACAACCTGGCAACAGTACTGTTCTCCACCGTATCTTCTCAACCTGCCTCCCCCTGCCACAGCGCCCCAGGCGGACTGCGTGAACACTCTCTTATGGCCCCTGCCCCAACCAGCGTACCCGCCCGGCCCAAACCCCGGCCAGCCCCTGCATCAGGCGAGCATGAGCGTCAACGGCGTCGCGACGACGTTGTATTACTCAGACCCCAAATTCTATGGCGGGCCGCTGGTCCAGGCGAGCGGCAATGAGACTAACCCTAATCCGTCCGGCACGGCCTATCGCGCCATCTACAGGTTGGAGCGGCATCCTGACTGGCACCCGCACGCGGTTGCACTGGACACAGGCGCGGTGACTTATGGTGGCGAGAACCCGTACTCACCTATGGCGGGCATTTACGTTCTGACGCTGACCCTTTACGCTGATCCGAGCATGAAGGGCTTGAAGCTGGAGCAGGTCAGCGACCCTGTGGTGGTCTACCTTCGCGATAGAAAGCCGAGGTAAACGGTGAATTTCACCACAGAGACACAGAGACACAGAGAGAAGACTTTGGAACAGCCCCAATCTTGCCGTTCTCTGTGTCTCTGTGTCTCTGTGGTGAACGTGGGCTTCACGATGGTCGAGTTTCTCGTGGCCTCCGCCATAGCCCTGATTATCCTCACCGTCGGCTTCGTGACGATCAACGGCACCATCAAGGCGACGCGCGAGGCCACGGCCATGCTGCGCGCCACCGAGAACTCACGGCTCTTCTTCCAGACGCTGGAGCGCGACCTGGCCGCCGCCTGGCCGGGACCCTTCGATATGGTGAAAGGCATGGACACCACGAATATTACCGGAGGAACTCAGGATGGCGGGTCGAAATGGGTAAACTCCGGCGGGCAGTTGAGCGCCAACTGGGATTGGACATACTCCGGCGGGAGCCTGGCCGCCGGCTACCAGTATGGGACCGCGAACTACTCCTCAAAAGCACAATTGGAACCCGTTGTCTTGCAGCTTAGCGGGAATATCATCACCGACGCTCTCCAGTTCTACACGCGCGCCGACATCCATACGCATCCGGACCAGACAGGCGCGACCTCCAGGCCGGAACGGCGTGTGTTAGTCCGCTATTACCTCAATCCCTCGCAACACACCCTCTGCCGCCAGGTCCTTGAGGACGATGCACCCACGCCCGTACAGTTGGAAGGTTCCAGCCTTTGGCCCCGCGCCATGACCGACCTGACCTGGCCTGACGAAAACGCCTTATGCGAGGACGTCCGAACCCTCCGCTTCCTCTTGCGCCGTTGGGATGCTAACTACAAGGAGTTCGTCCCGCCCTTGAACAGCATCCTCCCTTACACTCCGGCCACAGATAACAATCCGGTCACTAATAACCAGGACTACACCCAATGCACCCATCTTCTTGTCAGACTGGAACTCAGGGACCGGTACACTGACAAGAGGGCGACCGCGACCGGCAATTACGCCGTCATTCCCTGTCGCGTGTTCACGAAAGTGCTGCCGCTGCCAAAGGCGCTGCAATGAAGGGGTGAGGGGCGAGTGAAGGGCGGGTTGGGATGAAGAATCGAAAATCGAATCCCGACGGGTCGGGAGAGAATCGAGAATCCCGGGTGGTGCCACGGATGTGGCCGCGCCGCCCTGCGCCATCATTTGCAACCTGGAGCTACTTCGGCGCGGCCTCATCCGTGCCAGCCGCGGGGCGCACGGATAAGCCGCCGCGTTGCGGCGGCATATCCGTGGCACAAGTACCCGCGGTGTCGTTCAATCCAAAATCCGTCGGTAGTGTGCTGGTTTTCAGCCTGGTCATCCTGGGCCTGCTGGCCATGATCAGCATGACGTTCCTGGTCACGGTCCGGCAGGCCAGCCGCGCGGCGCAGAACGCTCTGGGGCCGCTCGAGGCGGATTTGGCGGCGCAAGCGGGAATGAACCACGCCCAGGCCATTCTGCGCTCATACTACACGGGGCAGATTATCGCCACGCCGGACGCCGTGTTCACTCAGTCTGTTCCCTATTCCCCACCGTACAAGACGAATGGCAGCCAGCAGACGCAAGGTCCCTTCTGGGTCAGCTATCTTCGCCAGTTCAATGAAGACAGGGGCTATGGCTACGGCGCGCTGCTCTCCGTTGACGACGCCACCAACAACGAACCGCGCTACACTTATTATGCGCCGTTGCGCGTCAGCACGCAAACCAACACACTGTTTTTCGCCAATACGGCTTTCGGAAGTATGACGTCTCCCGCCCAGACGCCGGTAGACCGCGCCGTCAATGCCCCGGGAGACCGCGCTTTCAAATGGGATGTGCAAGGCGCCACCAACGACTTCTACTACTACAACGCCGCAGGCAAAGTCAGCGACCCCAGCGACCCCAATATACTCCCCTTCGCTTATTACATGTCGCCCAAGCCGTTGACCGCCGGCGGGCTGGAGACGTTCAAGCAACTGCCCCGTGTCGGCAGCGTGCGTGGTTGTTACCACGTCTGGGTTGACGACCTGGACGCGAAACTCAGCCTGAACCCCGACCCCATCATTACCGACAAAAACATTCCGAATTATGTGCTCAATCCCTACGACCCCGCTGTCCCGTGGTCTCTGTGGTCCATTGACGTCACAAATGTCTCCACTGGTTCCTCAGATGTCCCTCCAGGGATAAATGCGCCAACCGTGAGGAAGGGAATCCTCAGCTATTTTAACACGTTTCTCATAAACCAGCATGGAAGTATGCCTATGAGTAGTTACTACAGTTCTTTCCAGCAGGCGGACTTGTATTACATCCTCAATATACAGCCCCCACAGGCTTATGATACGCTGGGAGATTGTGCTCTCAACATGCCAACTCTGAACCAATACGTGGTGGCCAATACAGGAGCAGGCCTAGCCTACGAAGACTTGCGCTGGACAACCGAATACTACTTCAAGGCGGGGTGCCTGAACGGCGTACCGCTAACACCCTTCCCCGGAGCGCTCAATATCAACACGGCGACCGAGGAAGTAATTGAGGCGGCGCTGTCCCAGATACCGGCGTACGATGCCACGAGCCCGCAGACTCCGAGCGCCCTGCTCTCGTTCGGCGGCAATCCGACCGCGGTGCCCCCGATCCCCGCCAAGAATGTCGGCACCAAGGCAGACGGCACGCCTTGCTCTCTGGCCAACTGGCTGGCCGTCCGTATTGTGGCGAAGCGCCCTTTCCTGTGCCGGATGGATTTTGAGGACTTCCTGGCTGCCCAGCTCGGGGGCTCTATCACGGACCAGGCCACCCCCTTGGGAGCGATCTATGCCGCCATCCTCGCACGCGTAGACCCAACCCGGCCAGACGGCAAAATTGAACTGAGCGTTCAGCAGTACCTGGAAATACCAGGCAACTCCCAAGACTTGGCCTCCTACACCGCCTACGGAAATTGCCTCTTGCCGCACAATATGCAGGCTCGTTTCCAATTCTTCGCGGTCGATAACCCGGGAACGCCCCCTACCTACAGCCATGTCCTTAGTAATAATGCCACTGCCAAGATATTCCTGGAAATGAAGGAATTGAATAATGTGATGAACAGCGTTTTCCACAAAGGACCGGGCTGCACAAGCCCATTGGTAGGTGCGTGTCCGGACCGCCAGATCACCGCGGCCGGCGAAAAGGGTGTACTCGTCATCTATCCCGGTGGGCAGAATGGAAAACTCTCCACTACCCCGACAAGCCCAGACGTGCCAGGGAAGATCATTGTGCCCATTCCGGGCACGACTCTGCAAACGAAGCCTGTGGCGCCAGACCTGTTGATCACGGAACCAATGGTCTGCATTGCACCCGGTCCGACCGGTGTGCTTAAGACCCCACGAGACCCACACGATTTTTTGGACCCGACAGGACTCTGCATTGTACCAGGATGGGATGGCACTTTGCATTCAACACTGGCGGCCGGGGACGTCATATCGTCGCTCACTCATGCTTATATAATTCCGGGCGGGCCTACCCGTTCGCTGAATACAATGCCAACTGGGACGGATATGTCGGTAGATGCTGTGTTGTCATCAGTCGCCACGGGGATCGGCGCCACCAGCATCTTCGGTTTCAGCTATTACAGCCACGACACGGCGCCACAGTACTACATGCCCTGCCTGTGCCCGAACCCCTCGTCCTTCTTCCCTAAACCATATCCGCTGTACCCTTTACCATTTAACCCCTCCGATCCGGCGTACGTTGGCAAGTTTGTATATCGTAATTTAACGAAAGAGTCCCAGACAATGCCCAGCTCAGCCACAGCAGTTTGGAACTATTCGATCGGCGACCTGCAGCAAGGGCGTTGGAGTTGCATCGGAAATGGAACCCGCTCCGGGTACTATGACATGTTCTTCAACCCCATGGTTGATGTTCCTATCACGGGCGACGTGATGCGCATGCAATTGGGTGAACAGTTTCACAGTTCCCCACCTGACGCCACAAATGACCCCACACATGTTTGTGTTGAATCAGATGGGGGAACCAAGAAGCTGCGCACTGGTTGGCAGACTGTACCCAATGCCCCTGCTGTTGCTCCGCCGCTACCTGACGACCAATATGGCACAATGCCGGCGAATGATGATGTGGCTGAGCACGCACCCGGGGACACCCCAGTTGGTGCATTAGATGTGCTGGTTTCTCCGGGGCCGACCGGTTTGGCGAAGGGTTCTGTTCAGACTCAACCCTCAGGCAGCAACGTTTTTGTTAAAGCCATTCTTGTGAATCAAAACAATCCTTGGGTTACGGCTGGTGACGATGGTTGGGACCTGGGCTTGGTCAGTGGCAACTTCTTCGTTCTCCCCGGGCCGAACGGCGTATTGGACACCCCGCTTGGGCCGGGTGACCAGTTGGTTCAGGTGATCGTGGGAGGCGGAGGCTACGATGTCAACGGATTCCCCGTGGCTAATGACACCTGTACAACCAGCATCCCTACCAAGGAGACCATCCAGGTCGGGGCCAACTGTACCAACGACACGTTCGTCTGGGGACCTCTGCGGGCTTCGCAGCGGGCGAGCGACCAGAGGGTGCCGGACCCTCTGAATGCCGGCGCCCTCATCTATCTCAATCCAGACCAGTTCTCCAGCGCCGGCCTGCCGCCCATTCTGGTGACCTCCGGCGTCAATAAAGACGGCGACGTTTCCTGGTCACCGCAGTTCACCTTCCGTTCGCGCTTCTTCGGCATCTACGTTCTGGGCCGGGGCCTGGAGCGCCAATGGTTCGACACTTTCAAGACCGGCTACACCTACGGCGGACCTGAGAATAAGAATCCGAACGACACGCCGGGGTTCCCCCAGAATCCCACCCCGGAACAGTGCGCCCTGCGCGGGCTGAAATCCGACGGCGTCACGCCCATCCAAAAGGCCCTCAGGGTCGTCGGCGAACGCCGTCTGGAAGCTGTCTACGACGCGCAGAAGGATGAGGTTATCTGGCAGCGGGCGCCGGCGACGGATAAGAGGTCTTTGGCCGATCCGTAAAAAACAAACTGCGAACCACAGAGACACAGAGACAC
>JBEKKG010000165.1:0-10735 GCA_050010835.1 Planctomycetota bacterium | reverse complement strand
CCTGTATTGTTATTTATTGTCACTACCTCCCCGTGTCGGGATTGGGTAATTTGCGCGCCTGCTGCCTTCCTTAGAAGTGGTAGCCGTTTCTCAGGCTCCCTCTCCGGAATCGAACCCTAATTCTCCGTTACCCGTTGCAACCATGGTAGTCCACTACACTACCATCGAAAGTTGATAGGGCAGAAATTTGAATGAATCATCGCCGGTGCGGGACCGTGCGATTCGCGAAGTTATCATGATTCGTCAATGGACCAGGAGGTGTTGGTCGCCAGGTATAGCCCGCGCTTGGTCTCGGAGATCAGCTCGTCCGGCGCCATCGCGATCGCGCCGTCCGGCAGCCCCAGCGCGGCCTTGGCCTGCGCCGAGACCGGCACGGATTTCGCCGCCCTGGGCCAGATGCCGCCGCCAGCCGAGATCAGGGACTGGTCATAGTCGTCCCAGGACGACCTAGGCAGCTCAAAGAGCCGCCGCCGCTCGGCGAAGCTGGCCAGCGGATCGGGATCGGGATCGATGAAGATGTGCCGGTGGTCGAACGCCGCCACCAGCTTGATGTGCTCGGACAGCAGCATCCCGTTGCCGAACACGTCGCCGGACATGTCGCCAATGCCGACCACGGTGAAGTCGTCGGCATCCACGTCCATGCCCAGCGTGCGGAAATGGAACTTCACCGACTCCCAGGCGCCGCGGGCGGTGATGCCCATCCCCTTGTGGTCGTACCCCTCGGAGCCGCCGGAGGCGAAGGCATCGCCCAGCCAGAAACCGCGGGCCTTCGCGATCTCGTTCGCCGTGTCGGAGAAGGTCGCCGTGCCCTTGTCGGCCGCCACCACCAGGTAGGGGTCGTCTCCGTCGTGCCGGACCACGCCAGCCGGCGGGATGACCCGGCCGGCTTCCAGGTTGTCCGTCACGTCCAGCATCGCGGTGATGAACATCCGGTAGCAGGCGAGGACCTCGCCCTGGTAGGCCTCGCGGTCGGCCGGGGCGGGCAGCTGCTTGCAGACGAAGCCGCCCTGATTCCATTGCATTCCGTAGGCCAGTGTCGGGAATGTAGGATCGTAGACGGCGTCGCTGACGCAGATGCGGGTGCCGACGGAGCCGTTCGGTGTGATTTCAAACGACTTGCCCCATGCGAATTGGCAGCTTGCCGGCTGCGGCGGCAGACCGGCGAGCGGCGAAGGGGCCCGCGAGCAACCGGACCCGCTGAACGGAGGAGCCTCACTTGATCTTGGGGACGAACTTGATGTTGAACACTTCGTTGATCGTACCTTCTGCCCGTTGACCTTCCTGGTCTTGACCGTGTAGTAAGCTTTGATGCGCATTTGCGCGCCCGTGCGCAAGAGATCTGCCATCTTCACTTCCCGGTACGCGCCGTCGGTGAAGCCCAGGGTGGCGCTGGAGACCATCTTGATGGTGGCCAGGCGCTTGACGTTGCGCTGGTTGTCTTCCGTGTTCTCGTCGATGTACACAACGCTGACCACGTCGCCGCCGATGATTTGCAGGATGCCGTCGCCCGGCTTGGGCGCGCCCAGTTCGGTCTGAATGGAACCGATGAAGTACTCGCCGCTCTTGCCCAGCGGTTCGCAGACGACATCCTCCTTGTCGCCGCTCTTGGCCTGCACCTGGACCTTGAGTTTCTCGCCGCTCTTGAGCAGCACCACCAGGTCCTTGTCGTGGATCTTGATGAAGAGGCGCTGGCCGGCCTCGGCGAGGCTTTCGCCCGCGGCGTTGAGCGGGACGCTGGTGCCGACCATCTCCAGCGCCTCGACGGCATTGGCCCAGCGGCCCAGCTTGAAGTGGCACTGCCCGATGTAGTAGTAGGCCTCGTTGGCAAAGACGCTCCACGGGAACTGGTTCGTCACCTTGCGCAGCGCCATGAAAGCCCGGTCGTAGTTGTTCATCTGGTAATGGCAGACGCCCAGGCGGTACAGCCCTTCCGCCTGTTCGTCGAGATTGTCCGAAGCTTCCAGTTGCTCGAACTGCTTCACGGCCAGCTCATAGTTGCGTTTCTTCGTCAGGTGCTGGCCCAGCGCCAGGTAAGCTTTGAAGCGCACCTTGGACTTGGGGAACAACTGCGGGACCGACTGGAGGAGCTTGACCGCGCGTTCTTCGTTCTGCGGCTGATCGAGCAGCTCGACGCCCTTGTTCAGGATGTCGGTGGCCTTGTAGTCCGCCTTGCCGTCGTCGTTCGCGGCCTTCGCGTCGGCGGGCTTGACTTCGCCGCAGGGACACGGAGACACGCAGAAGAGCAGGCACACAGGGAGCAGCCAAAAGGCGCCGGGCGCCTGGCGTTTCGCGGTTGCGCCGGCCTGCACAAAGCCGCTAACCGATTGAAAATCGAAAATCGAAAATCGAAAATCCATGTCTGTCGTCCTCTGTCTGCTGGTCCCTAGTCCTCTTTGTCGAACACGCCGCCTCCGGTCTGGAGGATGTATTTCTTGAGCAACTGTTTGGCCGCGCCGGCCTCGGCCGCGGCCCTGTAGAGTTTGAGCAGCCTGCGGCACTGGGCGATCACCGCGGTCTTGTCGCCGGCCTCCTCCAGGTACTGGGCCTTGCGCCAGGCCGCGGCCGAGGCCTGGTCGGGGAAGGAGTTCTCGATTTCGGTGAGCGTGGTCAAGGCCTCCTTCAGCTTGCCCCAGCGCTTGTAAGCGTCCTGGATGTTCCACAGCGTGCCGGGCGGCTTGTCAATCTCGTGGTAGAGCTTGATGGCCTTCTCGTATTCGCCCGTGCATTCCCTGTACACCCGGGCCCGTTCCTCCTTGGCGCGGTCCACCCAGTATGGGATCCCTGATTTCTCGATTTCTTCGAGCCGCGCGATGCCTTCCTTCCATTGCTGGCGCCGGCCGTAAATCTCGTAATGCTTGAACGTGGCGTAGGGCGGATCGGTGATGCTGTCGGCGCAGAACTGGGCCTGGGTCCAGTCGCCCATTTCGCAGAGGCGGTCCACCAGCCAGGAGAGCTTGTTGTGGGCCTCGTTGCGCCCGCGCTCGTCCTTGGCGGCCGCGCGCAGGGCCTTGATGTAGACGGACACTTCGTTCACCATCTCGTCGCGCTCTTTCTTGTCGGTGAGCCGGTACACCAGGAAAGTGATGGCCTTGTCGTAGTACGTCCAGAGGTCGTTGCTCTTCTCGAACCAGGGCTTCTGCGTCTTGAACCAGGCGAGGAAGGCGCGCGTATCTTTCAGGTGCGCTTCCTTGTTCGCCGGGCCGTAGTTGTTGAAGTCGAAGACGTTCATGGCCACGTCGGCGCCCGAATGCGCCACCCAGCGCCGGTGCGCGGCGTTCTCGCGGTTCTCGTCGTTCACCAGCCAATTCATATAACCGGCGTAGTCGCTGTTCTGGAAGTAAGCGCTTGTGGCCGCGCCGCGCGCCTCATTGGCCTCCTCGGGATTGGCCTTCCAGAAGTCCGCGCACACCTGCTTCCAGTACTTCATCGCCGCCTCGGTCTGTTTCCGCTTCCAGCAGTTGTCCGCCAGCCTGCGCAGCGCCCCGGCGGCGAGCGGGTGGTAGCGGTACTCCTCGTCTTCCGCCATCTGCTGGAAGCACTGCAGGCCCTTCTGCGTATCGCCGTTGTCCAGGAGCGCCATGCCCTTGAAGAAGAGCGACGCCGCGGCGTCGTCAATCTCGGTCTTGAAGTAATCCAGCACTTCGGTGAAGACCTTGATGGCGGCGTTGCGGTCCTTGGCCAGGTACAGGCAATAGCCGAACATGAAGTTCATGTAGGCCAGCGTGGAGCTGGCGGCCGACTCCTGGAACTGGACCTTGAACTTCTCGAATTCCGCGGCGGCCGCGCGGAAGTCGTTGTTCTTGAAGAAAGTGGCGGCCTTGTCGTATTGGGCGCGCTCGAACACGCTCAGCTTCTTGTACCTCTCGGCCGGCAGGACCCAGGTCCACTGGGCCGCGCGGACCTGTCTTTTCTTCTCTTCACCGGCCCTCAGTCCGCCACAGAGACACAGAGACACGGAGACACAGAGAAGAAGTTTTAGATTTGCGATTTGCGATTTGCGATTGCCCCACCCGGCAGGCGCAAAGCGAAAATCCAAAATTGGAAATCGAAAATCGAAAATCGAAAATTCTCTCATTGCCCTTCCTTCGCAGTGTCCTCGGTTTCGATGTTGGTGAAAACTTCTTCGGTCAAACGCCCGCGGGCGATCTTGGCCCACTTGCTCTCGGGATAATCCCAGGTGATCTTCTTGAAGGTGCGATAGGCCTGGCGGTAGTTGTTATCCTTCGAGTACGCTTCGCCCAGCCAGTACATGGCTTCCGAACGCAGGTCTTTCTGGTCGGCGTAAGTGCTGACCAGCAGATCGAGCGTTTCGATGGCCCCCTTCCAATCCTCGCCCTTGATGTGGCACTGGCCCGCCAGGAAGAGCGTCTTGGCGGCCAGGGGGTGGCTGGGGCTGGCCTTCTGGAACTGGGCGAAAATCCTGGCGGCCACCTTGTACTGCTTCTCCTTGTAGTAGTAATTGCCCAGGCGGATCTTGGCGTCGGAGACCAGCTCGCTGTCCGGATAAAGATAGATGACCCGCACGTAATTTTCGCAGGCCTGATCAAAGCTGCCCGCTTTCTCCTGGCAGATGGCCATTTTGAAGAGCGAACGCACCGCGTACTCGGAATCGGGCCACTGGCTGATGACGCTGGAATAGCGGCTGATGGCTTCATTGGGATTGCCCAGTTCCTGCGCCAGGTTGGCCAGCAGGAACTCGCCCTGGGCCACCAACGAAGTGTTGGGATAGTCCCGCATCGCTTCCTCCAGGATGCGCTTGCCTTGCGCGACCTCCTCCTTGGCCTTGTCCTCCTGTTTAAGCTTGCGGTGTTCTTTGGCCATTTCGAAGAGCGCCTCGGACATCAGGAAACGCGTCTTCACGGCCATCTCGGGGTCGGTGAAGACCTTGCTGAAAGCCGCCAGTTCGCCGTTGGCCCCGTAGTGGATCTTGGCCTTCTTGACGACATCCATGCCGTCGGGCGACTTGAGGCACCATTCGTCGTGATAGGTGAAGGTCACCTCGTCCCCGAACTTGACGCGCAGCGGCCCTGGGGCGGCGGGCGCCCCGCCCGCCGGAGCGGCGCCGGCCGCCCCTTCGCCGCCGTACTCCGGTTTCAGACTGCCTGTGAAAATGCCGGAATGCGGCAGCGTCTCGACCAGTTCCAGCTTCACGTTGCTGCCGGAGGCGGACTTGACGTCCACCGTCACCTTGTCGCGGGCGTCGGAGATGTCATGGTCCGGGTCTGTGATCCGCAGATAGAAGCTCTCGCCCAGGTGGATGGCCTCGCGCACCACCGTGTAGGTGCTGTCCAGGAGTTCCATGCGCCCGTCAGAGAGCAGCCGGATGTCCTGCGTGACGAACTGGCCGCTGTCTTCATCCTTGACCTTCAGATGCACGATGTCCGAACCGCTGACCAGGAGCGTCGGGACGTGATAGCGGCTGTCGGTCTTGAGTTCCTCCCGGTTCTCGAACTCTCCCAGGCCCACGACCACCAGGTCGTCAACGGGGTCGCCCGCGCCGCCGATCTGCAGGCGCACCACACCGGAGAAACAGCCTTCCTGGAGCATGTCCTTGGCATTGCGGAGGAACGGCCGCTTCAGTTGCACCGGGTAGCCCTTGCTGGCCGAGAGCGACTCCACCGGCAGGATCGCCATAGGGATGTCCAGCGCCTTGGGCGGGCGGTTCGCCTTGGCCGCGGTCCGGATCTCGCTCTCCGTTACGGCCTGCGCGGTCAGCACGCTGCCGGAATTGAGCGCCAGCCGCGGATAGACCACCTCAAAGAGAATCGGCGCACCGACGTCTACTGACACCAGCCTGCCCCCTTCCGGGGGACCCCCCCCCTTGGCGTCAGGCTTCTGGTCCTTGGTTTCCGCTTTCTGGTCTTTGGTCTCCGCTTTCTGATCCTTGGTTTCCGCTTTCTGATCCTTGGCTTCCGCTTTTTGGTCCTTGGCCTCCGCTTTCTGATCCGTGGTTCCTGCTTTCTGGCCCTTGTCCTGCTCAAGAGCATCCGGGTGCTCGGCCACTATGCGGCTCTTGAGCACCTGCAAACCTTCCGTGGCCTCCCCGTGCATTTTGAGTCTTTCCAGTTTGGCCTTCGCCTCGGGGCTCGTGTCCACGATCAGCTCCGTGTGCGTACGATAGACAGTGATCTCGGGCTGGCTCTTGCCGGCGTATTCGACCGAATAGGTGCGCTCGAACGGGATGCCCGGGTCGGTGTTCTCCTTGTCAAGGTAGCTGGCGGTGAGCATATCGCCCGGCTTCACGGCGATGCAGTCCTTGCCGGTCTTGTCGCCGATCTTCAACATGGCCAGGAAGAAGCCGCTATGCTTGCAGCGGGCCTCGTCGGCGGGATCGAACGGGTACGTTTCCAGCGCGGACAGCTCAACCTGTTCCCCGCTGGTGGTTTTGACCGTTACCGGCACGGTGTCGCGCTCATCGGTGAGATCGCAGTCGTTGTCGTTGACTATGACCGCCAGGGTGTCGCCGGCGCGGCAACGCTTGGCCGGCTGATAGGTGATGGTGCGCCGGTTCTCCCCCTCATCCTTGATCACTTCGTTCGCCAGAATGATAGTGCCGTTGAAGAACGAGGAGTTGAGCAGAGCGGTCAGCACCGGGGTGTCGTCGCGCAAACGCCGGTCGCTGCTGTAGCTGATGTCAATTTTGTCGCCTGGAGCGACTTCGAGCAGGTCCTTCTTGCCTGCCGCGCCCGCAGCGCCTTTGGCGGGGATGACGACGTTGTCTTTTGAGTCCGTGATGGCCACACTCTGGACGGACATGGCGTTGCCGGCGAAGTCTTCGAACACCCACTTCACCTTGCGCAGCCGCTCCGGTTCGTTGAGTGTGGCAACGAAGCCCGTAGGCGTCGGTTCCACCCGCCCGCGCCGCAGCAGCGGCTCGATCTCCGGGTTCTCCTTGATGGAGAACCACGCTGCCGGCAGCGGCTCGAAGTCTCCGGGCTGGGCCGCAGGGGCAGGAGCCGCAGCAGGTGCTGGCGCAGGCGCAGGGGTTGGTGCGGGTGCGGGTGCTGGAGCAGGTGCAGGCGCCGGCGCCGGTGCAGGTTTGGCCGCCGGTGCGGTTGCGGGCTGTGTTGTTGGCTTGGCTGCCGGTGCGGTTGCGGGTTGTGGTGCGGGCGTGCCAACCTTGCGATAGCCTACGAGCACCTGTGAGTTCTCCCAGTGGTCCTGGAGCAGGATTTCCATACGGTGCGCGCCTTTGCTCAAGGACTCCTTCTTGACCTTCTCAAGCAGCTTGGGGGTCATGTTGCCGCCTAGGACCAAGTGGTCATCGAGGAGCAGGTAGACGGTCTGCCAGGAGTTGGGCGAAGGCTTCTGCAAGAACTTGAACTCGGCGTCCATGGCCTCCTTCACGTAGAAGACGCCGCTGATGCGGTTGGTCATCCAGCCCTGCCGGCCGCGGTACGGCGTGTCGGCGCGATCGAAGGCGGGCTGCTCGACCTGTGAGTTCGTGCTGGGCTGGGTCTTGAGGAACCCGCGGATGGCTTCCGGGGCCGGATTGCCGCCGCCGACGCCGGAGCACATCGTCATCCTCACGGTGGCAGTTTCGCTCACCGCGCCTGTTCCCGCCAGCAGGCAGATCTGGGGGACCAGTTCGCGCTTCTGCGACTTGCTGGACCAGAGGAGCTGGAACTGCCCGTCGCCGGTGCCTTGGTAGTACTCGATCTTGATATCGCAGGGCGTGGCGGCTTTGAGCGCGACCGTGCAGTTGTTCTCCTGGGGGCCGTGGTCATGCCAATCGTCAATCAACAGCTTGTTGCCTATCCATACGCGCGCGCCGTCATCGTTGATAGTGTACAGCGTGTAGGTTTCAGTGTACTTGGGCACGAGCCGGCCCGTCCAGCGCACGGACCAGTTCTCCTGGGCGATATTGGGCGCGGGCTTGCCGCCGGGGTAGTTGAGGACCGGGTCCACGCGGGTGAGCACAATGGGGCCGCCGAAGTCGCGCTGGCCATAGTAATCGCCCTTCAAGCCGTTCGAGGTGCCGGCGGTGCGCTGGGGGTAAGCGGCCAGTTCGCCGTAATCGTCGGCCAGCATGCCGCAGAGCGCAATCTGCTTGACGGCCTTGGGGTCCGGGAGCGTGAGCGCCACGGACTTCACCAGGTAGGAACTCATCGTGTCCACTTCCAGCCACTTGGGTTTCACGCCGTCGGCCAGGCTGTTCCACTTCTCCTGGTTGCCCTCGCGGATGACGATGCCGGGGTTCTTGCCCTCCTCTGAATCCGAAACGTTGACGCGCGGCTGCGGGATGCCGGTGGGGATCTGCCCGCGGAAGATGCCCGTATGCGGCCCCGTTTCCTTGATGGCGAAGTTCTCCAGCGTGTCGCCGGAGGAGGTCTTGGCGGTGACCCGCACCACGTCCGCCTCGTCCGAAACGTCTTGGGCGAAGTCCGTGATCTGCACGTAAATGGGGCTGCCCGGCCGCACGGTGCGTTCGTCGCGGCCCGAGAAGCGCACGCTCTCCAGGTTCTGCGCCATCCGCTGGCGGCGCTCGAAATCGCGCTTCTCCTGCTCTTCCTCGCTCAGGATTTCGCCGGAGCTGGCCATGAGGCGCGGATCGAATTTCACCGCCAGGGTCTTGGGCGGGTAATTGATGTTGTGGGCTTTCTGGTATTCCGGATCAATCACGTAGCTGATCACATCGTCGCCGCGCAATTCCAGCGTCATGTCGCCTTTCACGACCTTGCCCAGGGCGGTCTGGATGGTGGCCGCGAAGACATCCCGGGTGCCGGGCGCGGCGTGCAGGTTGATGCGTTCCTCATCGCCGCCCTTGCTGGTCGTGACCAGGACGCGCACGGCCTGCCCGCCCTGCGAAATGGCCAGGTTCTGGTCCTGGAGCCGCAGCGTCAGCGGCAGGCCGGGGATGGCGATCTTGCCCAGCTCGGGCGTGCCGGCTTCCACCTCCGTGGAGGCCAGCCCGCCGCGCACCAGCAGGCGCAGCTCGCCTTCGAGGAGCTTGCCTTCGACATGGTCCAGCTTGCGCTTGAAGACTTCGTTCAGGTGCTTCCGCGCATCCTCATATTGCTGCTGGTCAAAGGCCATTTTGGCGAAGAGGAAGTAGGCTTCGGCCTGGGTGTCCAGGCTCTCGGAGTCCACGAGCGTCTGCAGCATTTCCTCGGCCCGGGTGTAGTCCTTGGTCAGGATCATCAAGGCGATGAAGCGGTACCTGGCGCGCCCACCGGCCTCGGTCTTGGCATAGCGCTTGTTGTTCTTCAGGCCCTCGTACTCGATGCGCGCGGCCTGGTAGTTCTGCATGTCGCAGTAGCAATCGCCTTTCGCCAGGATGACGCTGGCGGCGACCTCGGGGTCCAGATCGAGCTCGCGGAGCAACACGGTGAAGCACATGTCCAGCGCTTCCTTGGTCATCTTCTGCTTCCGCACCTGCTCCACCGCCCAGGCGACGTAGCCGGGATCGAGTTCGGTCCAGAGCTTCTTCAGCAGCGGCAAGCGGGGCTGGGTCAGTTCCCAGGCGCGCGTTTCGCCGCCCAGGGCCAGCGCGCGCGCGGCGGCGTGCAACTCGTAGGCCGGATCGTTCTTCTGCACCACGACGTCCGGGATGGCGCGGCCCATCTCCGCCTTCAACACGGCCACCTGCTTGCTGACGTTCTCCTCGATCTTGTTGCGCCGGAGCGCCTGATCCAGGAAGACGAAACCGATCTCGAAAGCCTCCTTTTCCTTCAGCTTCTGGCCCATGGGCAGGAGCACGTCCTTATAGATGCCCTCCCAAGTCAGTTCCCGGCCGACGTCGCGGCCCAGGTTGGCGGCCAGGCACTGGGTAACGTGGCTGAGCCGCACCCAATCCGGGGCCGCAGTGGGCTGCGGCGCTCCCGGGACCGCAGTGGGCTGCGGCGCTCCCGGGGCCTCAGTGGGCTGCGGCGCTCCCAACGCGTCTTGCGCGGACAGACTCAGCATCCAGACCAGGGGCAGCTCCCGGCCTTCGTACCGCGCGCCGGAGGACAGTATCACGCTCAGGCTGCGGCACAGCGCCGTGGCTTGCTGTTTGGCTTCGCCGTCCGGCCATTTGGTGAGCATCTCCACCAGGTCTTCCGCAGTGTCCTGGTAGAAGACCAGGCCCGCCCACTCTCCGGGCGGGACCTTTTCCAGGCGGGGCTTGAGTTCCTTGAGCAGCGTATGGCAGCGGAAGCCGGGCTTCAGTTCGCCAGCCGGCGGGACGCCGGCGCTCCCAGGCGAGGCCTCGCGCGGCATGACGCCGCTCGTGCTGGCGATGGCCTGGACCTGCGCGCTCAGCGGGCGCTTCTGGATGAAGCTGAAGAATTCAGCCCATTGGGCCGTGGCTTCCGGCCAGCGCTCGCCGTGGGTGAACTGCCCGCAGACGTTCGCTTCCGCACCCGGGTCGTAGACGTGGGAGCTTTCCTCCTGCGCGGCGAGGCACTTCCAGAGGGTCTGCGTCAGCGCCACGGGCGGCTTCTTCTCAGCGTTGGTGCGCTGATAGACGAACTAGCTCAATTCGCGCACCAGGTTCGGGTTGCCGAAGGGGGGGCCCCCGCCCGCGGGGCAGAAGTCTGGCCGCACAACCACCTTGGCCAGTTCGTCAAAGACCAGTTGCATATCGAGGGACTGTTGGCGCGTCAGGTACGAGATGTAGTTGGCCGGCCCCACTTTGTCGCAGCACGCGGCGAAGAGGCTTTCCTTGGCCGCCTTGGGGTTGACGGCCTGGCTGATATTGGACCAGACGTTGCGGTCGCCGGGGCCGTCTTTGACCTGCTCCAGGTACATCTGC
>JBEKKG010000164.1:0-10769 GCA_050010835.1 Planctomycetota bacterium | reverse complement strand
GCAGCTTCTCGGCGATGCCGCGGCTCTTGGCGACGACCAGAAGACCCGAGACATCGCGGTCGAGCCGGTGAACCACCTGGGCGCGTTCACGGAGGCCGCTATGCGCGAAGTAGCGGGAAACAGCGTGGATGAGAGTGTTGGTTTCGCCGGGATGGGCCGGCACGGTCAACACCCCGGCGGCTTTGTCAACGACGACCAGATACTGGTCTTCGCTGATGATCCGAAACGCATCGTCTTCCCAGGGCTGCGGGCGAGGGTGATAGCGGCGGTGGGCATCGTAATGCGCCTCCACGACGTCACCGCACACTACGCCCGCGCCAATAGAAGCGCAACACTCCCCGTTCACGCGCACGCAGTCGCGTTCGAACAGTCCGCGTATTTCGGAACGAGACAACCCAGTCAACTTTTGCACTACACGGTCGGCGCGCCCAGCCAGTTCCGCACCGACTTCAATCTTCTTCAGAACCATCGCCACGGAAATTTCCGCTCCGCGCCTCAGAGTGCGCCCAGAGGCCCATTCAACTCTCCCACTTCAGCGGGGCCTTTCAAGAACCGTTCTGCCGCACCCGGACCGGACCCAATAATGCGGCCCGCACTCGGCCTCTTAATGCATCTCCCACTCGATAAGGTCCAGTTTCTCATCCCAGGGCCGGTGCAATGGCAAGATGACCGTGGAGACGCCGGTGTCAAGACTCTCCTGCCAGATTCGAGATTTTATCTCAATTGTGCGCGCATTCCTCTCGAATCCCGGAAGCGGGCCGGAAGAAGCTGGCTTTTCAGCCCCGCGGAGTGTACCTTGCCCCAGCCGCCCGCGATCGGGCGGGCGCCGGCCGCGCCTGGCAGCCTGCACAGAGCGACTGGAATCCGCGCATGAACCTCGAACTGCCCGGCAAGCAACCACGGCTGTACACCGACCTGGTCCTGGACTACACGGGCACGTTGTCGTTGGATGGAGTCTTGTCGCCCGGAATCGCGGAGCGCCTGGAGCGGCTCGCCAAGGCTGTCCGGATCACGGTCCGCTGCGAACGCGCTGTCAAAGCCTAGCTGCGTTCTCTACGCGTTCTTGTGCGAATTTATCGCATAGGCCGGCAGTGCGGCCTGGGGGATTGGTCCGGCCTGGGACCTGCCGAGACCCGAAGCCTGCGCTTGAAGACCGCCGCCGGCTGTGGTAGAAGCCAAAGGGGACATGGATGCCGAAACTGGCGGCGCTGGTGCCGGGAACGCCGAACACACAATATGGATGACAAGCCCTGGCCTTGGGAGGGTCGAGCCGTTGCCAAAGCTCAAACGCCGCTGCCGAGACCGGCTGATGCTCTATTACATGTTCCTCTGCGAGCAGGCTTGCGGGGTGACGAACGAGAATCCTGTCCGCATCGTTACGAGCGCCAGCCTCGCCAATGCGCTGGAGATAGACCACACGCTCGTGCGCAAGGACCTCGCGACGATCCGTGTGCGCGGCCAGTCGCGCGTGGGGTTCGATGCCATCCACATCTGCGACGCCATCCGCAAGAGCCTGGGGCTGGACCGCCGATACGAGGCGGTGCTGTTGGGAGCGGGCCATCTGGGCGGTGCTCTGCTGGCCTACCCCGGCTTTTCCGTCTATGGCCTGACCGTGGCGGCAGCTTTCGATAACGATCCCCAGAAGGTCGGGTGCGCGTTCGCCGGCAGGGTCATCCGGCCCATGAAAGCCCTGCGGCCATACCTGCGGGCGCGCCCCACGCGCCTGGCCATCCTGACCGTGCCCAGGGACGCGGCCCAGCGCACCGCGGACAGGCTCTTTGGCCTGGGCGTGGACATCATCTGGAACTTCACCACGGTGCGGCTGGTGGTGCCGGCAGGGGTGCTGGTGTGCCACACGTATATCGCCCGGGGGCTCGCGGACATCGCGTACTACCTGAGGAACAATACGGCGCGGACGTGGCGGCCCCATTGAGCGCTCCGCGCGGGGCCGCTGCCCATGCGAGAAAAAAGCGCGCATCTCTGAGGGTTTTTCGCAATTAGGCTTGGCACGCCGCCGCCGCCCGGATAATACCCGGGAAGTTCGTCCAGGGGAGGTTCTCTTTCGCGGTTGTGCCGGACGCGGCTGGCTTTTCTGGGTGTGGCGACGAGTGTGTTGCACTTCTGGAAGGCTCTGTTGGTCTACTGCGACTATTCCGGCCGGGAGAACCCGGCCGGCGCTTAAAGCGGACCACAAGAGCACGGGAAAGAGGAGGAGACAAGACAATGAACCAACTGGTGAAACCGCACGGCTCGGACCGACTGAGAGCCCTTTACGTTGAGGATGCGGGGCAGCGCGCGGCGCTGCAGAAGGAGGCCGCGGGCCTGCCGAAGTTGAGGATAAGTTCCCAGGCCGCCGCCAATGCCGTCATGCTGGGATCCGGGTACTTCAATCCGTTGCCCGGCTACATGAACCTGAAAGACTCGCTGGCCGTCGCGGCAGGGATGAAGACCACGGGCGGCCTGTTCTGGCCGGTGCCCATCGTCAACGTGGTTCCCAGCGTCTCCGGGATCAATGGCACCAAGCGGATCGCCTTGCTCGACCCGAACGTGGAAGGCAACCCTGTGCTGGCCATCCAGAACGTCGAAGCGGTTGAAGAGGCGACCGACGAGCAGATGAAGGCGCTGGCTCAGGGCGTTTTTCGCACGCTGGACGGCAAGCACCCCGGGGTCTCGAATTTCCTTTCCACGGGCAAGGTCTTCGTGGCCGGGCCGATCCAGGTGCTCAACTACTCCTATTTCGCCGCGGAGTTCCCGGAGACCTTCCGCACGGCGGGCCAGATCCGCGCGCTGCTGCAAAAGAACGGCTGGAAGAAGGTGGTGGCCTTCCAGACGCGCAATCCGATGCACCGCGCGCACGAGGCGCTCGTCAAGATCGCGATGGCACGGGTCGGCGCCGACGGCTCGGTCATCCACATGCTCCTCGGCAAACTGAAGCCCGGCGATATCCCGGCCGACGTGCGCGACGCCAGCATCCGCAAGATGGTCGAACTCTACTTCAAGCCCAACACCGTGGAGATCACCGGCTACGGCTTCGACATGCTCTATGCCGGCCCTCGCGAGGCAGTGCTGCACGCGATCTTCCGCCAGAACATGGGGGCCTCACACCTGATCGTCGGCCGCGACCACGCCGGCGTCGGCAATTACTACGGGGCTTTCGACGCGCAGACGATTTTTGACAAGGAGGTCCCGGCGGGCGCGCTCCAGATCCAGATCTTCAAGGCGGATCATACGGCCTACTCCAAGGTGGTAGGCGAGGTGATCATGATGTGCGAGGCCCCCGCAGGCCACAAGAAGGAGGACTTCATAAACCTGTCCGGCACCAGGGTGCGCGAGATGCTGGGCAAGGGACAGGATCTCCCGCCGGAATTCGCGCGTCCAGAAGTGGCCCGGATCCTGATGAAGTACTACCAGAGCCAGGACGCACAGAAGTGAGGCCTGTCGTCCGGTGAGCAAACATGGACCTGATCACTGTCGCACAGAAGCAGAACCAGGAGTTCGAGAGCCGGGCGCGCACTGTGTGGTTGGCCACATGGCCGTTTCTGCGGACTGGAAGCCCAATACAGCAGACTGGAAGTCTGCGCTACAGTCAGCGACATGCACCCGCCAGCAGGTTTCACTGTTTGAGTACTTGATTCTCTCTATTGAGAAACTATACTATTCCCATGTTATCCAAGAAGACAAAGTACGCCCTCAAAGCCATGATCGCCTTGGCGGACTCCTTTGAGCGCGGGCCAGTGCTGATATCAGAGCTGGCCGAACGGGAGGGCATCCCCAAGAAGTTCCTGGAACTGATCTTGCTCGACATGAGGAATGCCGGCTTTGTGCAGAGCAAGAAGGGCAGAGGCGGCGGGTATATGTTGAGACGCACACCTCTGGAAATCAAGATGGGACAAATAATTAGAATGTTCGAGGGGCCACTGGCCCTGCTCCCTTGTGTCAGTCAGACTGCTTACATCCAGTGTGCTGAGTGCCGCGATGAAAGACGCTGTGGGCTTAGGCTGGTGATGAAAGACGTCCGCGATGCCACGGCGCAGATTCTCGACAACACGAGCTTGGCGGACGTGCTGGACCGTGTAACCAAGTCAATCGTAGCGGATACCAAGAGCTTGAATTTTGAAATATGAACAAATCTTTCTTGACGTACTCTACTAAGTCCATAGACTAAATTGAACGACGTTGGTGAAGCCTTGATGAAGGAGAAAAGATGTTAAAGGGAGTCTTGCACTTCTTGGTTTCGTTATTGCTTCTCGGCTTTGTGGCGGGTTGCGGTATGCCGTCAGGTGCTGCCAGCGGACCTGCCACCGGAGGGATTCCGGCTCCGGCTCAAGTCCGGCTCGGTTACTTCGCCAACCTGACGCACGCACAAGCATTGATCGGTGTGGCGCACGGCGATTTTCAGAAAGCGTTCGGCAGCGTTCCGCTGAAGACCATGGTGTTCAACGCCGGGCCGTCAGCGGTGGAAGCCTTCTTCGCCGGCGAGTTGGATCTTGCCTACATAGGTCCCAGCCCGGCGCTCAACGCCTATGCCAAGAGCAAGGGGCAAGCTGTGCGGATCATCAGCGGCGCGGCGGGAAATGGGGTGGTGATCGTGGCGCGCAAGGACAGCGGCATAGGCAGGCTGCAGGACCTCGCCGGGAAGCGCATCGCTACGCCGCAATACGGCAACACGCAGGATGTCTCCGCGCGGCACTACGTGCTGAAGGTGTTGCAGCAGCCGTTGAAGGAGCAAGGCGGTGCAACTCAAATCCAGCCCATTGCGAACGCCGAGCAACTCGGACTCTTCAAGTCGAGGCAACTTGATGCCGCGTGGGTTCCCGAACCGTGGGGCGCGCGGCTGGTCCACGAGGCAGGTGGCGTCGTCATTGAGGAAGAGAAAAACCTGTGGCCGGGGAAGAACTTCACTGTCGCGGTAGTCCTGGTGTCCACGCGGTTCCTGGAGCAGCATCCCGAAACAGTCGCGGCCTTCCTCCAAGCGCACGTGGAACTGACGGCCTGGATAAACGCCCACCGCGCTGAGGCCGCGGAAGCGGTGAACGCGGAAATGCGGAAACTCACGGGCAAGGCGCTCAAGCAGGAGGTTTTGGCCGACGCCTTCGCGCGCCTGAACTTCAGTACCGATCCGTTTTCAGAGAGCATTGAGCAGTTCGCGGAGTGGGCTTTTGAACTGGGTTTTACCAAAGAGAAACCCGACTTGAGGGGCCTTGTGGATCTGCGGCTGCTGGCGCAGGTCCAGCAGGGAGGCCCGGCCAGATGAGCGCTGACAGCCCTGGCACGAAAGTAAGCCTGCGAGGCGTAACCAAGCACTTCGAGACCGGCGTCGGGAAAGGCGCCAGACGGTTCCAGGCCGTCAGGGCTGTCAGCCTCGACGTGAGCGACGGCGAATTCCTGGCGCTGGTCGGTCCCAGCGGCTGCGGGAAGAGCACGTTGCTCAATCTCATCGCCGGCCTGGAAAAGCCTGACGAGGGGGAAGTTTTTTTCGAGGGCCGGCCCGTGCGGGGCGCAGGCCCGGACAGGCTGGTCATCTTCCAGGAGCCTGGTCTTTTCCCCTGGTTGACGGTGCAGAAGAACGTCGAGTTCGGGCTGCGCGTGTTGGGGCTGGACAAGCGGGAGCGGCGGGAGCGGGCCGCGCGCTACCTGCAAATGGTGCACCTGTCCAAATTCCGCCGCAGTCTTCCGTTCCAACTTTCGGGCGGCATGAGACAGCGCGTGGCGCTGGCGCGCGCGCTGGCCGTCGAGCCGCAGGTGCTTTTGATGGATGAGCCGTTCGCCGCGCTCGACCCGCGCACGCGCGACATCCTGCACCTGGAGTTGCAGAACCTGTGGCTGCGGACGCACAAGACCATTGTCTTCGTAACGCACTCGGTGGAAGAAGCGGTGCGGCTGAGCGACCGCATAGTGGTCCTGGGCAGCCAGCCTGGGCGCGTGCGCAAGATAATCCCCGTGCCCTTCCCGCACCCGCGGGACTTCCTCGATCCGGAACTCGTTGAACTGCGCGCCAACATCCTCAGGGAGTTTGAAGAGGAACTTGACCTCCTGGCGAAGAAGGAAGGAGACGATGACTGGCATCTCGAAGAAGGTTCTATCAGGGCTCGTGCTCCTCGCGGTGTGGCTTTTGGCCTGGCAGACGGCATTTGAGTTGTTGGGCAAGGAGAGCTGGCAGTTCGCTCCTCCCGCCGCTGTCTTCCAGGCGCTCTGGGAAGGGGTGGCCGACAAGTCCTTCCTTGAGGCGTTGTGGGCCAGCTTGTGCAGGATCGCGTGCGGCTTCGGCCTGGCCCTGGTACTGGGCAGCGTTCTCGGCTTGCTGCTCGCCTGCAGCCGCACCTGCAACTGGCTGGCGGGGCCGCTGGTGCTGGGCGTACAGTCGCTGCCGAGCATCTGCTGGATGCCCGTGGCGGTGTTGTGGTTCGGCCTCAATGAGCGGGCCATACTCTTCGTCGTGCTGATGGGTTCGCTAGGCTCGATCAGCATGGCCACGCGCGACGGCCTGCGGCAGGTACCCGTGGCCTACCAGCGTGTGGCCAGCACCTTCGGCGCCAGCCTGACACAACGGTTGCTCTGGGTCTCGCTCCCCGCGGCCTTTCCCGTGTTCATCTCGGGGTTGAAGCAAGGCTGGTCATTCGCCTGGCGTTCTCTGCTTGCGGGCGAACTGCTCTACGGCGTCGCGGGCATGGGCGGTCTGCTGACCATGGCCCGCGATCTGGCCGATTACGCGCGCATGTTCGCGGCCATGATCGTGGTCGTGAGTGTCAGCGTGTTGGTGGACCGGGCCATCTTCAGCCGGCTGGAGCAGTACGTGAGGGAGCGTTGGGGCTTGGCGGCACGGTAACTCCTTGAGAAAAGGGTGGGCAGGCGGTTCAGAAGGCAGTGTACTTTCTTGTGGCGTTGAGTCTGCCGGAGGGCACTGATGGCAGACACCTACACTGCAATACCAGCCTCGCGGATGTTCTTGAGCGGGTGGCGAACGAGAATAACAGGGCGGCTTTGGCGTTCCAAATCTAAAAACTTTTTTTGGGGCAGAATGTCTAGTAGTTCTATAGGCATAGTGATGGAATGGATGATGGCCGAAACGGAGAGGGACAGAGAAAAGGAGGAAGCACCGCCCAGCCCACCCATCACTGTCCGGATTTGGGCATGACTTTTCACGTCCCAAACATACGTGGCCACCGTACTGCTTACAGCCAAAGTCCTGATGCTGGCGGCAGACAATAATCCTCGCCTGAGCAAGCTTGGGGCGTTCGCCCAGGCTCAGCCGGGGTGGGAACTTGGAGTCGGAGGGGTAACATGCGCAAGTTTAGCTCTGGCGTCTTCCTGATCCTGTTTGGTTCAGGCGCCATGCTGGTGGGGCAACGTGCTTTCAGCGAGGAGCCTTCGGCCGAGAACCGCGACGTTACGGTCTCCACTACCGATAACGGTTTTCCAGGCAATAACCCTTATGTTGACAACTGGTCAACGTCGCCATTGGCCATCAACCAGAACCTTCAGTTCTCGGTAGATCCCAAGGACACGACCAATACCACGGCGACGTTCACCTACTTATGGAGCTTCGGCGATGGCGCAACGTCAACCTCGCAGTCGCCGAAGCACTATTACGCCTATCCGGGTTCGTATTTCGTGACCGTGGCCACCACTGACTCGGTGACCCACACACAGCTCGTCAGCAAAAGGACCTTGACGATCACCGACGCCATCAAGAACGCCAGCATAAAGGCCTGGTTCAACTACAACAAACCAACCAAGGATATCGTGAAGCTGTACGGTGTGTTGCGCCTGCCAGGAAATGGCGCGAGCGCGCACTCCACCTGGAACTTCGACATCGGCTCCCCCGGCCTCCAGTTCGGCGTGACTCTGGACGGCAAGGGTAATGGCACGATCACATCCAATGCCAACGTCATATCGGGAATCAGCGTAGGACCCAACAAGTGCAATGGCACGTTCAAAGTCTGGCTCAAGAAGGTGCCGCAGGGGACAGCGTTCCAGGACGCGGCTTTCCAAGTCATATTTAAGAACGGCACGTTCCTGCCCGCTTGGGGGACGTACTTCATAACCAACCGCAACGCGGAGCGGGAGACCGTGCGTCTGACCACGAAGATAAACGTCTTCAACATCGCCAACGGCACGGTCACCAGCAACGCGAACACGTCAAGCTTGCTTTACCAAAGCACGCTCCAGCCGCAGTTCAATTCGGTACAGAACAAGACGGGGGTGCTAAGGTAACTGGAATCCATTCACCCTCTCCCCAATGGGGAGAGGGCCGACGTGAGCGAAGCGAACGCGGGGTGAGGGGGCGACGACGAGCGCGCAGTGGCCCCCTCACCCGCGCTAAAGCGCCACCCTCTCCCCACAGGGGAGAGGGTGGACGGTTACGGATAAGGAGGGGACGATGTCACAGATGCGATTGTGGGGAGTGGCCGTAGTGGCGAGCCTGCTGGCCGCCGCGGGCACAGCCAGGGCGGAAATCAGCACGGCCGATTGGGAGGCGCTGAAAAAAGAAATCGCCGACGTGCGCAAAGAAAATGCGGAGATCCGCAAGGCCAATGACCAGTTGACAGGCACGCTGGGCCCCATCAAGGACTCCGTAGCCAAGATGCTCGACAACAAGTTCGGTCCGGGGGCCGAGGCCACCAGCAGGCAGGGCAGGCTTTCCATTAACGGCCTGGTGCAGATCTACTACACCCAGATCCAACAGGACAAGAAGGGGCTTTTCTATGACGACCAAGTCAACAACATCCAGGATAACAACGAGGGGCAGGATTGCAGCGGTTTCCGCGTGCGCCGAACTGAATTAAGGTTCACCTTGGACATAAACGATTACATCACGGCGGAAGTGATGATTGAACCGGCGCGCGAGAATCAGAGCTACCCGGCTTCGCCTGACAATCAGGCGATGTCGTGTATCTTCAAGCGCTTGGCCGGCCAACAGAACATCGCCAACATTCAGTCCGGAGCAGCTTCGGCGGGGCGCTTGCTTCAGAATGCCTTCGTTCAGTACCACGACTACATTCCGCATCATGACTTCAAGATTGGCCAGTTCAAACCGCCGTTGGGAGAAGAAGTCACCCGCTCCAATGCGCAACTGGATTTCGCGGAGCGTTCCTTCGTGGGACAATTGGGCGACTTTCGCGATCAGGGCCTCTCGGCCCACGGCAGTTGGTGGGACGATGCCAAGGACGGCCGCTTCCAGTATTGGCTGGGAGTTTTCAATGGGCCCGGCAACTACCTCGACTCAGGCGGCCAGTTCCAGAACCGTTCCGACGACAACAGCGACAAGGATTTCATCTATCGCGTCTTGCTCCGCCCGTTGTGGAAGGACAAGACCTATGGCAGCATCGAGTTCGGCATGTCTTCCGAAATGGGACGGCACGGCGGGGAGGGCTCAACCGATCCGGTGGACAACCCCGTTAACGGCTTGAACAGGTTGAGCAACTGGGCGATTCGGCACGATGGCTGGTTCCAGTACTATCCCGGCGGCCCCGTGCGCGGCCTGTGGTTCAAAGGAGAATATGGCTGGTACAAGGACAGAAACGCTCCTAACTCCGTCATAGACGTGCTCAACAATGACATTGCCGGCGTCGGCGTACAGGCCTACGGGAAGCCGTTCTCGGTGCAAGGCGGCTATGCAGCCGCCGGCTACAAGATCATGGACAGTCGCTGGGCCGAAGAGGCGCCGCACTGGGCCAAGGGCTTTGAGATCCTCGGCCGCTATGATGAGTTCCAAAACGTCGAGGTCGCCGACTTGGTCAGGCCGGACCACACTGACGTGTTCAGGACCCAGGTTTGGACCGCGGGTCTGAACTACTTCTTCAAGGGCAACAACGCCAAGATACAGTTGAACTACAACACCGTCATCAATCCAGTCAGCCACAATCCGAATCTCGTCTTCCACGACGTCAAGAACGACAACCTGGTCGTCAACTTCCAGGTTTGGTGGTAGCACTTGGCTGCGCGCGGCGGGCGGGAGCCTGCGTCCCCAGAGCAACGAACCGGACGCACCCACGACCGTCCGGTTCGTTTTCCTATCCCCGTTTTTCCAGCAACTTGTGCTTGTAAACGTTTCGTGATAGAATCACGATTGACCGCAGCACACGGGTTTGCGTCCAATTTTGGGGAATGGAACTGAACGCGATGCCGAAAACAAAATGGGCGATGCTCTCCAGCGAAGACTGGTGGGCTGTCTGGCTGGGGCTGGCCATCTTCGCGCACCTGGACATCAGCGGCCCGCAAATCCACCACCGGGTCGCCTTTTGCATCGCTGGCAACGACGCTGAGGTGGACGAGCCTTTGAGATAAATAAGATTTTCCGCTCGATTGTGCAAATGCCAGCGAAGCATAAGCGCACGAGATCACCCATAAAACCGCAAACATCCGTCTCATACCGGACCTCCTGGCCTCTCACGACGGAGATTACCTGCTGCAGGAACGCCGTCGCCACCGGGGCACCCCCGTCTCGCTTGCGGCCGGCGAGGATGGCCTCGCCCGGATTTCCACTTGGCCCTTCCAGCCTTTCTGACACCATTCTACGCGTCGGCCCGCGGATGGCAACGGGTATTGTGAGTCCTCTATCTGAAACTCCCAAAGGCTTGCATAAATAGTCTCGACGCTCCTGGTTAGCAAACGGCATTTGTGGAAAGTAGCGAGGGTCACCCGGACGAGAAGCCGTCAAACCACCGAATGACCAGGATCGGTGACCGGAACGTAAGAGCCGAGGCCAAGCCAATCGGCAGAATCGCCGCTTTGCACGCTCCTGCCATCGGGAAACCAACACAAAAGTC
>JBEKKG010000163.1:0-10804 GCA_050010835.1 Planctomycetota bacterium | reverse complement strand
GAAGATCTCCAGAATTCAAAGGCCAAAGTCGAGACCCCTGAAGAGGAAGGCCCGCTGCCCAAAGTCGTGAACACGCCTGACATAATGTACGCGCGTTTCTTGGGTGCGTTCAAGAAGCCGCTGGCCAAGGGTGAGCTGCGGAAGTTCCAGGCGGAGTTGAAGGACTTGGCCGCCAAGCCCGAATTCGAGGTGGCGCACGCGGACATCAACGCGGATTTGGACGATCTCACCAAAGCCCAGGCCTTCGAGCAGGAGGTTATGAAGGCCAAGGCCGCCGCCGGCGGAACTATCGAGCTGGGCGAGGAATTTGCGCGCAAGTTTGGGGCGAGCAAAGGGAAAATCGCGGGCTATGAGCCGGGCAGGGGCCTCTCCGTGGACATCTCCTCGGAGCGGGGCAAGGTGACGCAGTATATCGGCGCCAGCGATCTGCCCTTGGATGACAGGCTGAAGCTTGCTCCGGACAAGTCCCCGGCGGCGCAAGTCTCTTACCTGCTGGCCCGCGGGTATCAGGCGGAAGCCGACGACCTGCTGAAGACCAAGGGCGCCGGCCTCAAGCCTGAACTCCTGGCGCGCTACCAGCGCAAACTGCGTTTGCTCAAGTCCGGCGAACTGGAACTGCGCGCGGAGGCGGCCTTCGAAAACCTGGCCAAGGCCGCTGAGGCCAAACACTGGCGCACCTACGCCGCCCTGGGGTCGGAGTTTGAGAAGCGGTACGGCACCACGACGGCATACAATGACCACATCGTTGCACTGCTGGAATGGAAAGCCGCGGCCAAACTGGCTTTGGTGCCGCCGGAAGGGCTGGAGACCAACGGGAAGTTCACCGCGGTAAGAGGCTGGCCGAACGTGAATGGCTGCACGTCCGAACTGGTCGTGGACCGTGAAGGCGGGAACAAGGTCCTGCGCATTGAGAGCAAGGTTGGGGGGGAAGACGAGAAGAGCGCGGTCATGCGCACGGACGCGCCGCCGATTAACCTGACCAACAAGACCAAGCTCTTGCTTCGCGCCAGGATCAAGGCCGACCACCCCCTGCGCTTGGCATTTGGGTTCATGTTCGGTGTGGACGAGTTCTACGAGTCGCAGCCGGTGGCCGCGCCCACGGGCGGCTGGGCAGAGCTGTCAATCCCCATTGACGGCCCCGTCTTCAAGTGCAAGAAAACCAAGTATGTCAACTACGACTCGGAACTGCCCACGGCCATCGTGCCCAACCTCTTTATCCTCATCTACACCAAGGATCCTTTCCTCCTGGAGATCTGCGGGATCACCTTCCGTTGAAGTTCCGGAGAAACAGAATTGCAAATTGAGAATTGAAAACACCCGCCAATTGCAGGACGGAGTTCAGGGGTTCTGGCCCTTGGGCGCCGGCTGTTCGTTGCCGGGGCGCTCCGCGGACTTCAGCAGCTCAATAAAACGCTGTACGGATGGGGTTACCGGCCGGTGGCGGCGCAGGATAATCCCAACGGGTCTGACCAGCTCAGTCATTGCCAGCGGGATGGCAACCAAGCGGCCTGCGGCCGCCTCGCGCCTGATGGTGGGTTCCGGCAAAATCGAGACGCCCACGCCTATCGCAATGGCCTGCTTCATCGTTTCGACGTTATCAAGCTCCATCACCAGGTTAGGGCTGGAGTGTTGCTGCTTGAGGCTGCGCTCAATGGCTTTGCGGATGGGCAGGTCCGCGTCAAAAGCGATGAACTTCTCGCCCTCCAGGTCGGCCGCGGCGATCAACTGTTTGCCGGCCAGCGGATGGCTGGGATAACAGACAAAGACCATGCGCTCCGCACGCCAGGGGATGGTCGTGACCGCGCGGTCTTTGCGCGGATAGGACATGACCCCCAGGTCGGCCTCCTCGTTCACCACCGCGTCGTAGACCTTGTTCGGCCGCAGGTACTCCAGGCGCACCTTTATCTGCGGGAAAGCAGTCATGAAGCGCTGCACTTGCACGCTGAGATCGTACAGGCCCACCGAGTAAACGGCGGCCACACGCACGGGGCTGGTCAGGGCGCTGCTGGCGTACCGGACCTCGGCCTCGAGCTTGCCGTATTCCGACAGCAGCTTGCGTACCCCCTCACTGTAAAGCCGCCCTTCCGGGGTGACGCTGAACGGCCGCTTGCTGCGGTCAATCAGCCGCACCCCCAAGTCGTCTTCCAACTGCTGCACTGACTGGCTGGCCGCGGACTGGGTGATCTGGTTGGCGCGCGCCCCGCGCGAGAAGCTCCGCAGGCGCACGATATCGCAGTACAATTTCAAGGTATCTAGGTTCATGCCACTGCCTGAACGAAACAGAATTGAAAACTGAAAAGCGCCCGCCAATGCGCAGAGTCTAATTTTCAATTTGCAATTTGCAATTTTCAATTCGCAATCTCGTAACCGCTCAGTCCGAACCGCGACCGTGCGGGAGCGATTTCATTCTTCCCATCTCTCCCATTCCTCCCATCCTTCCCATACCAGGGGCCATTTGGGGCCATCCAGGCCGGCATAATACCCGCTGCCAATCCTGGCCTTGCATTGAGCGGCCCCTGCCGGATTCTATGGCTATGAGATTGCTCCTTCTCTGGCCCGGCGCGCTTTGGTTCATCCTGCCTGTCCTGGGGGCCTTGGTGCTGTTCCGTCTGTACCGTGGCAGACGCCGGGAAATCGTCACCGGCAGCCTGTTGCTGTGGCGGCGCTTGGCCGTGCTGCAACCCAGAACTCCGCCGCGGCGGGTGCCGCTGGACTGGTCGCTGCTCCTTCAGGCCGCGGCGCTTTTGGCCTTGGTGGCGGCGTTGGCGGGACCGGTCGTGGCCTGGGGCGGGGGCCGCGGACGCGGGCTGCTCCTGGTCCTGGATAACGCGCCGCCTGCGCGCGCGCGCGCGGCTGACGGCACTACGCTGTGGCAAGGCGTACAGGACCAGGCCCACGCAATCCTGCGCGCATTGCAGCCGGAGGACACCGTCTTTGTCGCGCGGACGGCGCCGCAGCCAAAGCTCCTGGCGCGGACCAGTCCCGCGGATGCCCGCTCCATAGTGGACGCGCAATTGCCCGCGCTTTCCGGCCCGGCAGTGGAACAAGCCTGGCTTTTCACGGCGGACACGGCGCGCAGTTTGAGCACGGACTCGCGGCTGGCGTCCGGAGTGCTCTCCTTGCGTGCCGGCCCGGTGGAAGCGCACGGGCACGCCGCGGAACGGGCCCAGCGCGCGGCGCAATGGTGGACCGTGCCGCTGCCTCGGCCGGCCCCTGCTAACGCCGGCATCCTGGATTTCGGGGCCTTGCCAGTGGCGCGTGAAGGCCGGGCGTGGTTCCAGGTGCTGGTACGGGTAAAGAACTTCTCGAGGGAACCCGTGGCAGGCAGCGTGACGCTGGATCGCCCGCCAGGCGTCATGTCCCAAACACCTCCGGACGTGAAGCAGTGCAAGGTGGACGCTCAAGCCGAGGAGGCCGTCGTCTTCGAGGTCCCCAGGGAGCCGGCGCAGCCGCTGCGCATCCGCTGGGCACGGGCCGGCGGCGAGCTGGACGCGCTGCCCGAAGACGACATGGTGGTCGCGGCCCCGCGCGCGGGAGGAACAGCGGCGGTCCGCGTGCGCTTCCATGCGCCCGTGCCCGCCTTGGAGAGGCTCTATCGCGTGGCACTCGGCGCTGTTTTCGTGCCGCCGGAGGAGGCGGCGGGCGCGGACTTGGAGGTCTACTGCGGCAGCGTCCCGGAGCGCGTGCCGGAGAAAGCGCGCGCGTTCCTGCTGCTGGCGCCCGAGGCCGGCTACCGCATGGTTTTCGATGTCAGCGGGAAGGAACTGCGCTGGCCGAAGCCGCAGCGTGATGAAGACGATCCGTTGACAAAGGGCCTCGTGGACAAACCGGAGGGCCTCTTTCCCGTGCCGCGTGCGTGCGAAGTCCTGCCTACAGGCGACTTCAAGACAGTGTTGAAGGACGCGGCCACGGGGCGGGCGCTGGCGGCCCGCTTCGTGGCTGAAAAGCAGCGCCTGGGACTGCTGCTGGCGTTCGTGCCGGGCGCCGGCTTTCCGCAGGAGAAGGCCCTGGAACCGGAGCTGGCCGCGCTGCTGGTCCGGGCCGCTCTGGAAGCGGCCGGGGCCGGCGACCCGTTCCAAGTCACGCGCGCGGCGGAACTGGAGCTGCGCAGCGGGGAGCCGCTGCCGCTGAGTTGGCGGGCGGACTCGGATCCGGCGGCAGGTGGCGGTGTCCTGGATGAAAGCGTGTCGGCAGTGGCGCTGGCAGGCGGCCCCACCGGCCCTGCGGAGGGCCTGGCGGGACTGGATTTCCTGAAGCCGCTTCAGCGCGCACAGGCCTGCGGCCTCAGCCCCTGGCTGGTTGCGGCCGGTTTGTTGCTGGCAGGCCTGGAGCTCTGGCTGGAGCAGCGCGGGCGGCGGCGCGGGGTGTAAAAACAGAGACGCGGGGACACGGGGACGCGGAGAAGGACACGAACTGGGCAGCCCACCATGTTTCGGCAATCCAAAATCCAAAGTCCTTTCTCTGTGTCTCTGTGGTGAATGTTGTAGTTTTACTTCTTGGCCCATCCTTTCTTTCCGGCTTTGGCCGAATAATACGCCTGCACTTCGGCGTAGTACGTGGTCTTGCCCAGGCTTATCGTCACCGGGATCTTGACTGGTTTGTTCTGGATATTGCCATTGACCAGGCCCTCGTCATCCAGCACGTCCGCCAGCGCAAGATGCGATAGCGTGGCCGTGAACTGGGCGACACCGCTCTTGTTCGCCTGGAACAGACGAAAAGCGCTGCCCAGATTTGTTGACGAACCGAGCTTGTTCAAGGAGAATCCGACAAAGACCGGACCGGCATCGGTCTCGCCAGTTGCGGCGTCGGCGGCGGCATCAGAGTCAGGACCGGCATTCGCTAATGCGCCCACACCGATCTGAGCTATCGCGCCTGCCGGCACGAAATTCTTCGGCAAACTCAAGCTGCCTCTCAGGAACAGGCGATCATTACCGATAACTGTGTTATTGATATTGGCCTGCCCGCTCTGGCCGGCCCCGGAGAAGATAATGGTGAGCTGCAGCGCGGTAACATCCAGCGGCAGAGGCGGATTGACCTGGAGCAGGATTGTCTCTGTAAGTTGCGGCGCCGGGGAGACAGAGGACAAGGGGAAGATAGCTTGCACGGTCACTGTGTAGGTCCCGGCTGCGGAGAAAGCGTGCGTGGCGGGTGCGTCGCCGGAGGTTGCTGTTGTGGTCCCGTCCCCAAAATCCCAAATGTACTCCGCGGCGCTGCTGTTCACCTTGATAGTGAACGAGACCTCGCTTCCGGCATAGCAGGGATTAGTGTCGGCGCTCAGGGCGCTCGTGACGCTAAAGGTCTGATTGTCCAGGATGTGGACGACGTCGTAATTCTGGGAACCCAGCGCATAATCCGGAGAAGAGAGCAGTTGCAGGGCCACCGTTGTGGTGCCCTCAAACTGGTTGTTCGCAATCGGTGTTACAGTGATGGCGGCTGAGGCTGAACCGGCCGGGATGGTCACGGTGCCAGGCAGTTCTACAAAGTCCGTGCCATTTACGGCCAGGCCATTGAAACCAGTGGCATCTGAGAGAATGCTGTAATTTACGGCCAGGTCGGCGGCCAAGGAGCCCGTCCGCGTGACCGTAAATGTGCCAGGCGTGGGGCCGGCTTTTGAGGCCCACGGAGTGGTGGCGAAGATTCTGACCGTGGTGCTGATCGGTTGCAGGTGGAGACGGATATTGCCCGAGGCGCCGTCAAAGCCATCCACGGCTATCCAATACGTCGTGCCGGCAACAGCATCGAACTCCACACGGCTGGTGACGATTCCCGCCAACGCGTCTTCGTCATTATTGCTGGCCACTTCGGTCAAGCTTGCGAGAGCCGAGCCGGTATAAACGGCCAACACGGTGTCGAAGGCGCTGTCCTGGGTTGAGATGGCAATGTGAGCCGGGTTGGCGGGCGTCCATTGCCACCAGACGGACTTGCCGCCGTAATTGCCCGCATGATTGGGTTCGTTGGGCTCCTTGGTAGCGTTGACGTTCGAGCCTGTCTGCACATCGAAACTCGTGATGACCGTGGCATTGGCGAAATCGTCGTTGAGCGGCGGATATTGCAGCGACAGCAGGATGCTGCCCGTGGCCCCTCCCGCGCCGTCCACCGCAAGATGGTAGTTTGTGCCCGCGACGGCAGCGAAGACGAGAGTCCCCTGATTGCCGCTGGCCACTGCCGTCAACTGTCCCACGGACGATCCGGTGTAAACGCCCAGCAAAGTGCTGAAGGTGCTGCCCGCGGTGGAAAGGAGCACGTTGCCCGACGAAGGCGCGGTCCACGACCACCAGACCGAGGCCCCGCCAGGGTCGCCGGCATGATTGGGCTCGCCGGCTTCCTTGGTGGCGCTGACATTGATGCCGCTGACCTGGAAAGGCGTGCTGCTCACTGTTATCGCGGAAGAGAAGTCGTCGTTCAACGGCCTGGAGGACGTGGAAGCGAGCGCCTTGTACAGGTTCAGCCGCCCGCCGGTGCGACACAGGCCTTGCAGCGCGGGCAGGGGATCGGTGTTGGCAAAGACGCGGTTATACAGTTGCAGATAGGTTTCATCCGGGAACTGGGCTTTCATCAAGGCCAACGCTCCGGACACCAGCGGGGCCGACATGGACGTGCCGGTCATGCTGACGTAAGCAGTGTCGCTCGAATAGTACGTTGAAACGATATCCTCGCCCGGCGCGCCCAGGTCCACGCTGGCGAGGCCGTAGTTGGAGAAAGTGCTCAAGCCATCCGCGCGATTGGTGGAGGTGACAGAGACTATGTTGTCCAGGCCGAAGGAGGCGGGGAAGGAGGGCGCGTTTTGCAGTTGATCGTTATCAATGGCCTCATTGCCCGCGGCCACGACGAAGATGATGCCCGCCTTCTGCACGGCCGCAATCGCCTCCTTGAGGGCCAGCAGGGGCGCCTCCAAGGGCGCATTCACCCCGTAACTGTTGTTGATGATGGCGGCGCCGTGCGCACGGGCATAGTCAATGGCTTTCACGAGGGTGGAGACCGAACCGCTGCCATTGCTGTCGAAAGCCTTGCAAGCCATCAACTGCACACTCCAGGCCACACCGCTGATGCCCTTCCCATTGTTGCCGGCGGCCCCGATGATCCCCGCTACATGCGTGCCGTGGCCGAAATCGTCGTTAACGTCCCCGGAGTCGTCCACGGTGTTGATGCCGTTGACATCGTCAGTCCCTGTTCCGGGGATCACCCCGGGGTTGACCCAGAGGTTGGCCGCCAGGTCCTCGTGGGTGAGACGGATGCCTGAATCCACCAGGGCCACGATGACGTTCGCGGCCGAGCTCCGAATGTCCCAGGCTTCGGGCGCATGGATGTCGGCGCCGGCGATCCCGCCGTTGTCTCCCGTATTGTGCAAGGCCCACTGAGTGCCGTTGGCATACAAGGGATCGTCAGGGCTGGCGGTCAGACGCACTTCATAATCGGGCTCGGCATACTCGGCCAGCCCGCTGCCCATATACTTGACGATGGTGTCCGGCACATTGGCCCCGGCCGGCAGTTTGACGATCTGCAGATTCTGCATTGCCGGGGACTGCCAGAGCAGCGTGCAGTTCAAGCGCACATGCAGATTGTCGAGGCTCGTGTTGGCCTTGGGCTTGACCAGGATGCGATCCTGGCGAAAGCCCCCGCTGCGGATTCCGGCACGGGCGGACGGCGTATCCCCGGATTGGCGGAAACGGTTCCCAGTGCCAGTCCCGGCAGGCCCCACGTCGCTGCCTGGCGCCTCCGTCACTGCGGCAAAGATGGCCAATAGACTAATGAGCACGTAGCTGCGCATGATTTCTCTCCTGAGCTGGCATTGATGGTGCAAAGGCCATTCCCGTCGTGGACTTTCGCATTTTACGGGAGCTTATCAAGCACTTCCGGTGTCCAACTACCATTCGTGGCGCGTGGCGCGTGGTTCGGGGTTCGAGATTCGGGGTTCCCGCCTCCCGCTTCCCCCACCCCGCTCCTTTTGCCTTTTTCATGTTTCCTTTTCCCTGTGCTGCACGTATTACACTCAGGAGAGGGTCCACAGTGGCACAGAGAAGGACAGGAGCTGGGCGGTCCACCATGTTTCTGCAATCCACAATCCACAATTCACAATCCGAAATCCTTTGAGCCGGCAATGGAACTGATTGCGTTAGCTTTCGCCTTTGTTACCGCTCTTGCGGCTCTGGCTCTGACCCCGCTGGTGCGGACTTTGGCGCTCAAGACCGGCTTCGTGGACGAGCCGGGCGCGAGAAAGATCCACACTGCTCCCGTGGCCTACGGCGGCGGCATTGCCGTGGCGCTGGCGTTGGCCGTGGTGCTGGCAGCGGGCGTCCCGCTCGTGCGCGCGCACTTCAATTTCCCCGAGACAAGCAAGGAACTGCGCGGCCTGGTGCTCATTACAGTCGCGGCAGGCGCCGGCGGCGCTCTGCTCCTGGGCTTGCTGGACGACAAGTACAAACTGTCGCCGTGGACCAAGCTGGCGGCACAATTCGTCCTGGCGGGCGCCGCCGTGGCCGGCGGGGTGCGCATCACGGCGTTCATCGGCGATAACCTGCTCATGCGCGCCGTGACCGTATTGTGGATCGTGTTGATAACCAACAGTTTCAACCTGCTCGATAACATGGACGGCCTCTGCTCGGGCACCGCGGCCATAGCCGCCGGGATACTTTCTTTCCTGGCGCTGGAGAACGGACAGTACCGTCTGGCGCTGGCGCTGGCGGCCTTGGCCGGAGCTTGTCTGGGGTTCCTGAAGTACAATCGCGCGCCGGCGACGATCTTCCTGGGCGATGCCGGTTCGCTCTGCATCGGCTACCTGATCGCTTGCTTCACCGCGCTGGTGACTTACTACCACAACGACCAGCCGAGCCGCATGGCCATCGGCATCCCGCTCCTGATCCTGGCCATCCCCTTGTACGACACGTGCTCCGTGATCTGGATTCGCCTGCGCGAGCGGCGTCCGCTCATGCGCGGCGACACGTCGCATTTCTCGCATCGGCTGGTGGACCTCGGCATGACGCGCCGGCAGGCGGTGGCAACGATTCACCTGGCCTGCCTGGCGATAGGGCTGCCCGCCACGACACTGCGCGAGCTGTCGGAGCCGCACGGGTTCCTGATCATCGGCCACTCCGTCCTGGTGCTGGCGATTGTCGCATTGCTGGAGCGTGCGGGCAAGGGGCGAGGGGCGAGGGGCTAGTGGTAGGACAGGCTTTCCAGCCTGTCCGGACAGCCTGGAAAGGCTGTCCTACCAGTAACGATGGCGGGTAAATGACTCAGGACGCAGCACACAGCAGTCTGCACTCAGCACTCAGCACTTCCCTGGGCTCGGGCGCGGCCTTCTTGGCCGGCATGTACATGGTCGCCCGTCCCATTGCCAACCCGTTCGCGCCCTACAGCGGTGAAGCGGGCTTCACGGGGTTGGTGGCCGTGCTGCTGGTTTTCTGCGTGGGGCTTTGGGCCCTGCTGGGCAAGCGCGCGCTGTGTGCGCCGGACAAGCTTACGGCCGCGGTGGTGCTGTGGCTCGGGCTGCTCCTGTACGGCGTTTTGCATTCAGCGAATCTGGGCGTGGCCGTGCCCCAAGGCTGCGATGCGGCCATTTACATCCTGCTGTTGTTGTGCGGTTACTTTGCCGCGCGGCGTGAGCCTGCGCTGGCGGGCATTCTGGCGCGCGTGCTGGTGGCAATGGCCGTGGTTGAGGCCTTTGCGGCCGTGTGGCAGCATTACGTGGACCTGCCGGCAATGTGGAGAGAAATCCGCGAGCGGCGCGAGCTGCTTCCCGAAACGCTGGAGAGTACCAGCGGGCAATACCGCCTCTACGGTGACGAAGTCTTCGGCACGCTGTGCAATCCCAACTCCCTGGCAGCTTATCTCGTAGTGGGCTTGTGGCTGCTGGCGGGCCTGTGCTGGAAGCCTGCGGGGGGCCAGCCGGCCGGAAAAAGCCAGTGCGCGCTGGGCGTGGTGCTCTTCGTGCTTATGAGTGCCGCGCTTTTCTTCACGCGCTCGAAGGCCGGCGGCCTCGCCTATCTGGCGGGCGCATGGTTCTTCGTGGTGCAACGGCTGGGCCTGAAGTCTCCCGAGCGCGGACGCCTGCTCGTCCGCCTGACCATTGTCGGCCTCATCGTGATGCTGGCCTATCTGGCGTTAGGCCTGCTGGGCCTATGCTGGGCTCCGCGTTCGCTGGCGGTGCGCTTCGAGTACTGGAAAGCTGCGCTCAAGATGATCTGTGCGCATCCGCTCTCGGGCGTGGGCTTGGGCGGCTTCGCGGAGTACTATCCCTTCTTCAAGACGCCGCTCGGCGCCGAGACGACCGAGGCGCACAACGATTACCTGCACCTCTGGGCTGAATTGGGCGTCCTCGGTCCGCTGCTGTATCTGGGTTTGTGGGCACTGCTGCTGCGGCGGAACGGCCCCCTCACCCTGCCCTCTCCCGCAAAGGGAGAGGGAAACGGGCAAGCACCCCTCACCCTGCCCTCTCCCGCAAGGGGAGAGGGGAACGAGCACGACGGCCGCAGCAGGGACCTTGAAAACTGGGCCATCTGCGGTGGCGTGGCCGGATTCATTTTGATGTACTGCGCCTTCAATGTCTTCAACAGCGGCGACGTGGTCCTGCTGCTCAATGGGACTGTGAATACCCGAACTCTCGGCTCTGCCTTCCACACGTTGGCGCTGCCGGGCATCTTCATCTGCGTGGTGGTGGGGCTGCGCCCGGCGGCAGCGGGTTTGTGCGCCTCGAACCCGGCGGCCTGGCTGCACGGGCTGCGGGCCGCGAGCGGTGCGGTGTTGATCCACGAAATCGTGGCGGCGATGCAAGGACGCCTGACTGTTCGGGAACTGGCCGCCCTCC
>JBEKKG010000162.1:0-10804 GCA_050010835.1 Planctomycetota bacterium | reverse complement strand
GCGCGAAGATTTGGTTTTGGAGGATGCTCTGTGAGAGCTATGTACTGCTTAACTCAAAGGCCAGCAAGGAGATAAAAGTTTGTATTTTTTCTCCGGATTTTTTCCAAGGGACACTCCAAAGCCACAGGGGAATATCCTTTACTGTAATATGATGTAATATAAATCTGGTGATACAAGACTCATTTCCCTTCCTTCCCCATACGAGAACTCTGGCGAGCCCGGACACGCCCTTTCTCTCCGTTCCTTCAGCAATTGACAAGATGAAATCAGTATTGTGTCCCCCGATTTCCGTTCCTTCAGCAATTGACAAGATGAAATCAGTATTGTGTCTCCCGATTTCCCAATTCCCTCTTGCGGTACCGCTTGCATTATGCTATCATAAGAACTGGAAAGAGAGATGGCCTTTGGCTCAAATCCTGGTGCGAAATCTCCCTCCTCAGTCCGTGAAGCAACTTAAGGCGCGCGCCAAGCGTAACGGGCGCTCGCTCCAAGGCGAGGCGAAGATGGTTCTTGAACAAGCTGCCAGGCAAAATGCCGGGGACGTCGCCGCCATATTTGCTCGCTGGGACAAGTACCTTGCCGGTAAACGGTTCAGTAGCAACGCGGAACTGATTCGCGAGGACAGGGAACGATGAGAATCAGGGTAGTGGACGCAAGTGTTATCGCCTCGAGAATATTTCCCGATGAATGTGGCCCGCAGGCGCGGAAGCTGTTGGCTGGCCCAGAGCGGCTCTGTGCGCCCGACTTTGTCTTCACGGAAGTTGCAAATGTGATCTGGAAAAGAAATGGCAGGGGCGAAATCGGGGATGAAGAGTCCCTGCAGTTGCTTGCCGACGCCAAGGCGCTGCCGCTGCAGATCACCGCTTCGGATGAACTGCTGGTTCTTGCCCTGGAGCTGGCGATTCGCACGCGCCGGACCGTGTACGATTGCCTCTATCTTGCCCTGGCGATCAGAATGGACGCTGTCCACGTCACGGGAGACAAGCGGCTGGTACACGCGCTGTCCGCCGGCCCCTTCGGACGGTACGTTCGCTGGCTAGGTGAATGCGTTTGAGGCTGCCGGACAAGCTGAAGGGAGAGCGGTAGCCTGCCTCCGAAGCAGAATAGTATCGTGCGCGTCCCCAATGGCCGTCCCCAATGGCCACCCGCCGGCAGGACAGGCGGTTACCGGCCACCCGCCGCGCTGCGGTTTCCGGGGTATACAAAAGGCGGGTGTGGCGCAAGAGGCGCCGCCTGTCTCACGGCAAAACCGGAGGAAGAAGGGCCATGCGGAAATACCAGAGCGTGCTGGTGCTGGCAGTTGCGTTTTCTTTCGTGATCACGGTGCTGCCGGCCCCGGCTGCGGCCAAAAAGCAATTCCTGAAAAGCATTGCCGGCCACTTGGACCTTAGCGAGGAGTTGGCCAAATGCAGCATCTGTCATACCGGCAAAGATACCGAAGCGGACGCGGACCACTTGAATGTGTTCGGCAAGGACTTCCGCAAGGCCCTGAAGGAAGCGCCGGCCAAAGCCAAAGACGCCCGGCCGCTCATCGCCTTCGAGGCTGTCAAGGACCTGGATTCCGACCACGACGGTGTGACCAACCTTGAAGAGATCATGCTCGGCTCCAACCCCGGAGACCCGAACAGCAAGCCGGACCCCGAAAAACTGGCTGAATACCGCCGCAACCACCCGAAGTGAAAGAGGAGTTTTTTGAGACGCCGTCGCGGACGATTTCCGGCCGTCACCGTGGCACAACTCACAGGCGCAGACTGGCGCGCGCGGTGAACTTGCATATCGAGGCCCCCGACCGCCAACCGCCGTTGACACCTTGAGCGCAAGAAGTAGCGTATACGCGGGCTTTGGGGTTGTCCAGATGACCGAGGAGTTGCGCAAGGAAATCGAGCGGGCCGCGGCGGTGCTGAAGGAATTCGGCGCCAAGGAGGTCTACGTGTTCGGTTCCGCGGCGACTGGCAGCCTGACGGAGGACTCGGACGTAGACTTGGCGGTGGCGGGTTTGCCGCCCAGGTCTTTCATCCGCGCGATGGGCAAAGCTGGCCGGGTCCTGAGCAGGCAACTCGACCTCCTGGACCTTGATGAGGACAGCCTGTTCACGAGATACCTTAAACGCGAAGGGAAACTCCTCCGTGTGGCTTGAAATGAAAAAGGAAGTGGAGTTGGAGTTGGCGATGCTCCACGAGCTCCTTGACGCCGCCCGGGTGCAGCGCGCAGAATGTCTGGTGTCCGCACCTGACTTTATGGGAACGATGGCTTGGGCCGCGTTCCTCCATAGCTTCTACAGCGGGATCGAGAATATCTTCCAGCGCATCGCAATCCACGCGGACGGGGGCAAGCAGCGCGGCGCCAAGTGGCACCAAGATTTGCTGGATAGCATGGCCCGGCCTGGTGCGTCTCGCCCGGCCGTGGTGTCCACCGAGCTTGTGGAAGTCATTCAAGGCTATCTCGACTGGCGGCACCGCTTCCGCAACCTCTACGCCCACAAGTTGGACTGGGAGCGCATGGCAGATTTGGTGCGCGACAGCGGGAACACGCTAAACCGACTGGAAGGCGAATTGAACACATTCCTGAAGGCCACAGAGCCACAGGCCACCGGCAGTGCGGCTCCCGGCTCAGGCGGCGAGCCGAAGCAGTGACAATTTTCAGGAGGAACAGCGCCCACGGCCAGGGCTAAGGGCGCACGGATGGGGCCGGGCCGATGGCGGCCCAAGGTGCAGGGGCTAACTCAAACCGGTCCGGCCACACCCGTGGCACAACCCCAAAGAGCAGGCTCGAGCTCACGTAGCCTCCATATCCAGGCCACCCGCCGCAACGTGCCTGACACCGCTTCTACAGGAAAACGGGAACAGAAGGCTGTAAAGATCGGGGGCTCTGTCCACGATTTCCGTGAAGGTTGAGCATTATCACGCAGGAGCGCTGGAAATCGTGGCATGTCCGAGTACAATTTGGCAATGATTTCGCGCGAGACCATACGCCAAAAACGTGACGCGATACTGGCTTTGGCCCGCCAATACGGTGCTTACGACATACGTGTTTTCGGATCGGTGGCGCGCGGCGATACGACGGAGGATTCCGATCTGGACCTGCTGGTGCGCTTTGAGCCGGGCCGCTCGCTCTTCGATCACGGCGGCTTCCTAATGGATCTGCGCGACTTGCTGGGGGTCAAGGTTGATGTCCTGAGCGAAGGCGGGCTGACTGCGCGCTTTCGGCAGCAGGTTATGAAGGAGGCGATACCGCTGTGAGGACGGACCGGCTGCGCTTGCAGGACATTCTGGAGGCCATCGGCGAGGTGCTCGACACGACGCCGGGCACGCGCGCCGAGTTCGAGGCCAGCAAGCTGGTCCGTTCCCATCTGGCGCGGAATATCCAGATCGTAGGCGAAGCCGCAAACCGCCTTTCCAAGCCCCTTAAAGATCAGCACCCCGAAATCCCCTGGCGCATGATCGCAGGCATGCGCCATGTCATTGTGCATGGCTATTATCAGATAGACTGGAACGAAGTCTTCGACACGGCGAAACGCGACATCCCGTCGCTCAAGCCGCTGATCGAAGCCCTTCTTTCTTCTCTTCCCGATGAGCAGCCATGACCCCGTACCCCAAGGGGACAGAGGACTCTAAAGACCGGGGGCTCTGTCCCCGATTTCTCCGATTTCTCGTCCAGACGCGCCGACGGCTTGAGGCCTAAGGAAGCGCCATTCGGCGCTGTCCCCAACTACCCGTGTCCCCGCATCTCGAAGATTCCCAGATTCTACAAATCCACATGTTGGAAGCCAAGGGCCTCCAGCCGCTGTTTATCGGTGTTGGTCGGACAAGGAATAGCCCAGGCGAGTAAAAAGCGAGGGCGTGAACTTGCCACATACGCAAAACGGGCATGTTCTGCGTTTGCCGGGTCGTGGTCCAACCACTGAGTCCAGTGCCCTCCGTCAGTGTGCTTATCTGGTGACGAGACTACCAGGACGGCGTCAAGCGTTTCTCCTTTGACTTTGTGAAAGGTAGTAACACGTAACCTTGAATTGTCGGTACCAACTGACATGCTGATGGACTCTTGCACGGCATTACTGCTCTCGCCGGAAGGAGCGCGCAGGTCTTTGGCCACGTCCGTGTTAGGTGGGCTTCGTCCCCAGCATTGTTCAACAACAGTCACAAGATTCTGCCTGAGGTTGCCCGCCCACGAACTCCAGTCCTGGTCAAAGTCAACGAGGGAATGAATAATGGAGCACTTGTCCAATACATGGGCCAGGAAGAGCCGCCAGTCGACGCCTGATGAACATGACGCCGGGCAATAATAGTGCCTGGCATCAGCGTGCTCGTCTGGGAAACAAATCTGCACTATCGCACTGCCGGTGGTCTCCAGCGCAACTGTCATGTTGTCAATGCCAGCGGTCGGCCAAAGAGCAATCGCCAACGCGAGCCGCTTAGTTGCGTTCCCCGAAGTCTCGGTTGCCACAGGCGAGAGCTTTTTCACGGTGGCATAACCACGTGCTACTACGGCCGAGTGTTCTAGGGCGTAACCCCTGGTCTGCAAGTACGCGGCAAACTTGTTTGGCAGGCCTGCCAAGGCCCCCTTTTCGTATTCACAATACACGCACGCAGGCTTGGTGGTTCCGTCGTCCCGTCCCCTTATACTACCATGATCGGCAAGGTGTCCGCACATATTGACAATCTCCTGCACACTCCGAAAGTTTTCAGTCAGCGCCAGCTCTTGAAGTCCTTTCTCAGCTACGAATTCTCGTACTTTTTCCGGGTATACTCTTCTAAAAGAGTAAACAGCTTGATTAAGGTCGCCGACGAGATGCAAATACGTGCCAGCCTCCCGCAAGGCCTGAAACAACTGCAATTGGCTCGATGTGAGGTCCTGACACTCATCAATGATGACTACCGGAAAGCGAGAACTTAGCCGGTTCCGAACCTGCGCACATTTCTTAAGAACGGCGTAGCATATGGCCTCAACATCCTGGTAGGTGGCGAAACCAGCCAACCAGAACCTGCGCTTCGTATCAGCTAAGTCTTTGATCTGCCACTGCTCACGGATGTCTCTTTCGCGGGCAAGGTCGGCTGCTGCATTGCCAGATGCCAAGACAATATTGCCATCTGCATCGAGGTGGTATTCGGTGGCTCTCACGTGGCCGCATTGACCGTACTGGTATTTCGTTTTGAATGCGTTTAGAAAGCCAGCCTTCGACTCGTCCCCAATGATCCGTACCGATCTGTCACCTTCCTTGCCGGTATAACCAGTAAGGAGATGTCCGAATGGGTTCAAGATGTAGCCATGAAGCCAGCTATCTACCGTTCCGATAAAATGCGGATAGAGGCTGACTGACGCGAACTGGCTGACGCGCTCTCTGATCACGTCCGCGGCATTATTAGTAAAGCTCAACAGCGCTATGCCGCGGGACTGCCAGTTCCGCCTCTTGAGGGTGTACGCTGCTTTCAATCCTACGACTTCAGTCTTACCACTACCGGGGCACGCCCTCAAAAAGGATTCGGCCTTAAGATTGTGACGCACGTACAACAACTGCTCCGCTGTTTTTTCGGAGAGACGGCAGCCTTTCTGGCTACGGCACAGCGACATCTCTGTGGCGGCTCCACTGTAGCAGTCTTCAGGAGAAAGCCCAACAGGCTTGTTGCAAATGACGCCCGCAACTAAATCAAACAATTCTCTGTGGTCACTCATTTCTGCTTCCCACATGCCCACAAAACAGCGGCCTCGATATAGTCAGGAACAGCAAGCGAGTTCCCAGATCCAGGTTGCGCGAGGTACGCAGCAAGGGCCTGAGCAAACTCACCCTTGTCCAGGTGGTCTAGCAGATAAAGCGCAGCGTCGGCGCGGGGTGACCAGTTGGAGTTCGGAGCCCAGTCCTGAGATGCGCGTGATTTCAGCGCTTGGGCAACAACGGGAGCATCCGCGCGCTTGGCGCACTGACTAGCCACGTCCAGCATCACTTTAATATTATCGCCCGTCATGGCGAGGTCATATTCAAACGTCTTGAGTTCGTTAGGAAACAGGCGGGTATTGCTAGACTTGGCAACCACGTTCACCAGTGCCAGCGCGGGATTGTCGCCGGTCATTTTGTCCACTGGAGTAGGTTTGTAGACCGTCGGGTTACCGGCCGCGTCAGCGCGCTTTTGCGGTGGATCGTTGTCGGTGACTCCGGCGCAGCGCAGCGGCAAACGCTCTGTGGCCTCGGCATCCAGCGTACAAAAGAGTGCCATGAAGTGCTTGAAGTAGATGCCGCCCATGTTTATGACAGCAACACCGGCATCCTCCAGACTGTCCGGCAGCCGCTGCTTCGCGTCTAGGCCTGCGTTGTGCTTTTTAAGGGCGATTGTCGCAAGTTCAGAAAAGAGGAGGGCTTCCGCAAGGCCCTCGACCAAGATTACCCCTTTCGCAAACAAGAGTGTAGATTTCGTGACGTCCAGCCACCGCGATATGAACGATTCAGTTTCTGGAGAGAGGCCGCAATCGCGGATCGGAAATGCCGTAATCTGGTCGTCTTTTGCGGAAAGGTGAATCAATGTCTTAATTGACACTGCGGATGCCAAGACTGGCGAGTGGGTTGTGACAATCACCTGAATACCGGCGTTTGTCGCAGTCTGCTCAAGGTATTTCAATAAGCGCACCTGAAGCTGTGGATGAAGATGCGCTTCAGGCTCCTCTATAAGCAGAACGCGCAGACACTCATTGGATGCCGATGGGTTTGACAGTTCCGCCAGGACGGTCGCGAGGTAAAGAAGGTTATTGTAACCCAAACTGTTTTCCTCGAGTCCCCTAAACAGCTCTTGTTCGGTGCCATCCTGTAAACGTGGAAAAAAGAACAGCCGGAGAGTCTCTGCAATGCGGTTGAAGTTGCTTTCGCTGAATTGAATGAGAGTGTCTTGGCCGAACACCCTACCAATGGCCTTTTCGAGAGCGTCCCGAATGAGCGTGTTGGCTTGATCGATGGTCTTACCCTTGTCAGCCGCCAATTGCTTATTGAATTCCCTGACCTCCTTTTCCAGCGGCGGAGTATTGTTCTCCAGCAACGCGCGATTTAGGTTTTTCAGTAACCGGGCCAAACGTGATCCGCGCCCCTCACGCAGCTTGGCCTCCGCATCTCGCATCGGCGGCAGGTAGATACAGTTGATCTTTTCAAAGAGCTCCCGTTCAAACATGCTGGCGCGAGAGGTGCCGCCCCAGACGACGCGTTTTACCCAGCCTCGCCCAGTTTCTTTGTTTTCAGCCTGAAGTGTGAGCAGGGCCTCGTCGTCATCGACCATCCACGGAAGAAAAGTAACCGTCTCTTCTCTTGTCAGGTCCCCAAATGTTGCCGAGACTGTCATGCCGGGAGTGCGTTTGCCACCTTTGGTGAACGGTCGAAAGAAGTCAGTGTCCGCTATCCCGCCTCGCCCGTACTCGTCTTCGAGAAGAATCAGCCGAATAGCATCAACGATTGCAGATTTCCCTGTGCCGTTCTCGCCGACCAGAACGTTCAGGCCCTTCGAAAACTTAATCTGAAACTGCTTACCGAATGGCTTGTAGCCGTTTATGTTCAGTTTCCCAAGGAACATTTCGCCACCCCATTCCACTACGAATCTCTGAATCTCTTGGAGATCTGTGGTACTCCGGGACAGAGCCGCATTCTTTCGCAGAAATGCGCCTCTGTACCGATCCCGCACTCTTTCAGCGCATCAATGCTTCTGATTGATGCTTTCGACTTCGAGCTCCCTGGCCCGGGTCCCCAAAGGTTGCGAGACAAAGTTCCCTTTGCCTTCAGCTTTCATCTGCTTTTCGATTGCCCGGTAGTGGGCGCAGAGCTTGTGGATATCGTGCCCGTGCTCGCGGGAGATCTCCCTCCTGACTGCGCGCACTTCGTCTATTAGCGGGTCGTTAGTCATGGCGTCTCATCCTCCAAGAGGTTCATGGGTGTCACAATCTCCGGGGTCCACAATCCCATTAGGGCATTGGTTCTGCGGATATGCGGCATTTTGTTCTCGTTGGCCAAGTGCACGCAGTTCCAGGTTAGTAGGATGTCAATTCTATGAAATGAAGCCAGTGCCAGGTGCAAGGCATCCCCTGTTGGGTCCGCTGGCATCACAAAGCGGCGGATGTACACCTCTGCGATTTCCTCTACCTCAGGAGTTGTTTCCAGGGCCGGCAATTGCTCTACCAGCGACACTTTCGCCCCCGTGCTAGGATGGATGCTCTTGCGCAGTTCTTCAATGACTGCCATGCTGGTAAACAACGAGTAATTTCCCCTCTCCCGGTCCCACCACTTGCGGGTCCAGTGTTTCCTGGCCACCATCTCAGGTTCCAGCCGCTCATCATAGTAGCTGCTGGGTACTGATGTTTCAATGTACAGCGTCCTCCCCATAAACACAGTTTACCACCTCCCACAATGAAAGCCAACAGACCCGGGTGGCCCTCCAAGCCAAGCCGTAAACTCTAGGGTTCCAGGGGTTCCAGGGTTCCAGGTTCCAGGTTCCAGAGGTTCCAGGGGACGGTTCCAGGGGACAGTGACGCATTTATTCTGTCGGCCCTCGTCAGTGTCGTCACAGTCCCTGTATCCGGTGACCCATTGCCGCAATGTTTCCAAGAGTTCGTCGTCAAGTTTTGTGATAAAGCACCTTCCCTTCCAGCAACGCCGGCCGCTCAATCGTTCCCGGGATCCACCAGCGTCGTTCCAGGTCTTGCGGTGTGCGCACCACGATGTCAAGAGGGATGCGAAAAGTGTTGAGGGCGAGGCCAATCTGGATGCTCTTTTCGAATTTCGACCCTTCAACACTCATGACCACCAACAGGTCCACGTCGCTGTCCGGCCCGGCCGTGCCGCGGGCTTGCGAGCCAAAAAGGATGATCTTGTCGGGATGAAATTCGCGGACAATGCGCTTGACTATGCCGGCGATGATGCGCTTCATCTCTTTCTTGCTCTTCGCCTTTAACATAGCCACCTCTCCTCGCCCGAAATCGTGGACAGAGCATCCCATTTCAACAGGGCTCTGTCCACGTCTTCCTTGCGTTTCCTTCAGCGCGCTCCGTTCCCCGCCTCCTTGGGCGTTCCCTGCGCTTCTTTCGGCACTGGCTCGCCGCACGACACTTCCGTGTCCGCGCGGCGGCATTGATAGCATACGGTGGCCGCAACGGCCCCCGGCATGTCCATGCGCGGCGTCTTCCGGGCCATTTCCTGAACGGGCTGGAAGGTCTTCAGTAGCGCCTGATAGTCCGGGTCTTCCTTGGAAGCGAACACGGCTTTGGCGCAGGCTTGCGTGCCGCCGGCGCTCTTGGCCAAAGGCGCCAGCAGGAAAGCGTTGAGTTCCGGTTTCTCGATGCGCACACCCAGCGCATCGCCCTTCCAGCGCTCCGTGCGCGGCGTCCAACTCTTGGACATTTTCGCTTTTTGAGCGTGATGGCACTCCTCGCAGCGCCGCTCGAAAACGTCGCTCATTACTTTGGGCAGTTCGAGCGGGAACATCTGGCGGCAGCCGGGCAGTTCAGGGTGTGCCGTGTCGGCGGTGCCGTAATAGGGCGCGTTCAAGTCAATCCACATCAATATCCGCCGCTGCTCGGCCTCGCTGAGCTGCACCTGCGGCTTGCCGGCGGAGTCCGGGTGTCCGCTGAGCACCAGCGCAGCCAGCTTGCTGGGATGCGAGCCCCACTTCTTCGGAGTGACCTCCAGAATATTCCATTCGTGGCCGTTGTAGGTCGGAATCCAGTTGACAAACTGGCTGCCGGTCCGCCCCTGGCCCATGTCCGCCAGCATTTCATAGGAGACGTTGAAGCAATCGGTGCGGTCGCCTGAAAGGTCCAGCTTGCCCCCTCCCCCTGCCCCCTCCCGCGAGGGGAGGGGGTTGTGGCACTGGACGCAATGCTTGTCCAGAACCGGCTGGACGAGGGACGCGTAGCAGAATCCGCGGACGCCCCATTCCGGCGGCTGGATGTCCTGCGGCTCCTGCGCCAGCACGGCGGGCCGCACCGGACGCGACAGATGCATCTGGCGCGAGGAGTGGCACCCCACGCAGCCTTGTACTTCGCCCGGCATCAAATGCGTAAAGCTCCTCATGCGCTGCACCGCGCGGCCCTCAGCGTCCATCGCGATGAAATAAAGCGGCTGCTGCGCCGGCACGCGGAAGTAAGCCGAGCCGTCTTCGGCAACCTTGACGAACCCCAGCACCTTCTTCGGCACGTAGGTCGCCCCGCAGGACACCAGCATGCGCTGGAACTCGTAAAGCGGCCGGCATATACCCGGACTGTTGATCAAGGCCCGCGAGACCTCCTGGACCACCGCAAGCTGTTTCACCTCGCCGCGCTGCACGTAGGGTTCCAGGCCGCTGTAAACGTCTTGCAGATAAAGCGTCGCCGTGGAGACGCCGGCTTCCGAGCCGCGACCGTCAGGGAGTCCCGACAATGTCGGGACTTGCTCACGCGCGCGGCTCGGAACGTCTGGCAGCACGCTGCCGCGCACTGGCGGAGCCGGCCGCGTCCGCAGGGGCCGCGGGTTGTAGAAGCCCATGCCGTCGCGGGGCGCCAACACGGCAGTCTGCTCCGTGCCGTCGTAATCGCGCAGCAGCAGCGTGCCGTCGTAAGAGACGAGGAAGTATTTTTCGTCCACGGGGTAAGGCGTTTGATATGGCCCGCCCGGCCCGTTGGTGCTGACGGTTTCCGGGTTCTTGAAGAGGCGGACTTCCGGCGTGAGATTGCGCACCCCGGCCCGGGCGTTCTGGACGTATGCGGGATCAATGATGCCGATCGCGCCGCGGCAGGAGCCGTTGTGGCCGGTCAGCGTGCAAAGTATCGCGCGCGAACCTGGAATCGCCTGCGGCTCAATGAAGGT
>JBEKKG010000161.1:0-10811 GCA_050010835.1 Planctomycetota bacterium | reverse complement strand
CTGGGGCCGCCGCACTGGTGTTCTGCCTTTTTCTGGGCGTGGGTCTTGTGCGTCTTGCCACGGCGCCACGGATCGCGGGGGAGATCCTGGCCGACCTGCAAGCCATTCGGGAACGCGACCCCGCGGCCGAAAGCCTGCTCGCCCGTATGTGCTATCCCGGCTGGTGCGCGCTGGTGGTCCATCGCCTGGTCGCCCACCCGTTGTATCTGTGGCGCTTGCGCACCCTGGCCAGGCTGTTCAACTTTCTGGCGCGCTTCCTCACCGGCGCTGACATCCACCCCGGAGCCCAGTTCGGAAGCGGGATCTTCATTGACCACGCACACGGCGTGGTGGTGGGGGAGACAGCCATCGTCGGCAACAACGTCACAATCCTCCACCAAGTGACCCTGGGGGGCACGGGCAAGGAAACCGGCAAGCGCCACCCCACCATCCAGGACGGGGTCTTGCTGAGCGCCGGCTGCAAGGTCTTGGGCAACATCGTGGTCGGCGCCAACTCCAAGATCGGCGCCGGTTCAGTGGTAGTCCATACCGTGCCGCCGGAGTCCACCGTGGTGGGCGTGCCGGGCAGGGTGGTCGCCGGCGGCGGGCACACCGTGCCGGCCCGGCAGTTGGACCAGACCAGCCTGCCCGATCCCCTCGTGGAAAGGCTGCTCGAATTTCAGGAAGAGCTGCGTCGTCTGAAAGAAGATCAGAGCGCCAGGCTGCGGCAACCCGTCCGCCCGGCTGAGGTGGTCAAGGGGCCCCGGGCTTACCCGGGCGATATTCTCGCGGAGATCGTGGCCCACACGCGCGACGAAGTCGCAGCCGACAAGGCGGCCCTGCCGCTGGGGCGCTTGCGGGAGAAGGAAAGCCTGCGGCCCCCGCCGCGCAGTCTTGCCAACGCTCTGAAAGGCCCCGGGCTGGCGCTGATCGCGGAGCTCAAGAAAGCCAGCCCCTCCGCAGGGCTGCTGCGGGCCGACTTCGACCTGGCCGCCATCGCCCGGACCTATGAACAGTCTCACGCCGCGGCGCTGTCCGTGCTCACTAATGCCAGGTATTTCCAGGGCTCTCTGGACCACCTCGCCGCCGTCCGCGCGGCCGTCAAACTGCCGCTCTTGCGCAAGGACTTCATCGTGGACGAGTATCAGATCGTCCAGGCGGAACGGTACGGGGCTGACGCCGTGCTGCTGATCGTGGCCTGCCTGGAATACACCCAGTTGCGTGACTTCCGTGAGCTCGCGGAAGGCGAAGGCCTGGACGCGCTCGTGGAGGTCCACAACGAAGAGGAACTGGAACTGGCACTCAAGAGCAGCGCGCGGCTCATCGGCATCAACAACCGCAACCTGAAAACGCTGGAGACGGACCTGGAGACCACCTTCCGCCTGGCCGCCAGGCTGCCGCGCCGGGACCGCAATGGCGTCCTGCTGGTCAGCGAATCCGGCATCCGCGGCCCCCAGGACACGGAGCGCCTCCTCAGCGCGGGGATTGACGCCGTCCTGATCGGGGAAACGTTCATGCGCGCGCCCGACATCGCCCAGAAGGTGCGCGAGGTCATGGGCGGGCACGACTACAGCATTTGATTTTCGATTTTCGATTGCCGATTTGCGATTTAACAACACTGGAGAGGGACGCGCCAACCATGACGGATGAAAAATCGAGAATCGAAAATCGAAGATCGAAAATCCTGTACCTGGATCCTTTTTCCGGCATCGCAGGCGACATGCTCCTCGGGGCTTTGCTGGACCTGGGCCTGGACCTGGCGCGCCTGCAGCAGGAACTCGACAAGCTGAAACTGGCCGGCTGCCGCATTGGCGCCCGGCGGGTGGCGCGGGGCGCGATAAGCGCCATCAAGTTCGACCTTGAGGGCCGGCACGAGCACGAAAAGGAACATGAACACGGCCATGAGCATGAACACCCGCACCGCCATGAGCACCGCAGTTGGGCGGACATAAAGGCGCTCATCGAAAGCTCGGACCTCGGCGGCCCAGTGAAATCCCGCAGTATCCGCGTCTTTGCCAAGCTGGCTGAGGCCGAAGGGAAAATCCACGGCCGGGCGCCCGAGGAGGTGCTTTTCCACGAGGTCGGCGCGCTCGACAGCATCGTGGACATCGTGGGCGCCTGCGCTGCGCTGGAACTCCTGGGCATTGACGAAATCCGCTGCGGGCCGGTGGCTCTCGGCTCCGGCACGGTCAGGTGCGCCCACGGCCTCCTGCCTGTGCCCGCGCCCGCCACGGCGGAACTCATGCAAGGCCTGCCCGTGCGCGCCTCGCCCATTGAAGCGGAACTGACGACGCCGACCGGCGCGGCGCTGGTCGCGGCCCTCGCCACAAGCTTCGGTCCCATGCCGGACATGACTATCGCAAAGGTCGCCTACGGCGCCGGAACGCGCGAACAGCCAGCCCTGCCCAACGTCCTGCGTGTTTTTCTCGGCACGCTCGCAGCACCGGGTGTGGAAACGGACAGCCCGGCTACAAGCGATTCGGTCCTCGAAATCCGCACCAACCTCGACGACGTCTCCGCGGAGGTGCTCGGATATCTCGCCGAGAAGCTGCTGGCCCTCGGCACTCTGGACGTCTTTTTCACGCCCATCCAGATGAAGAAAGGCCGCCCCGCCACGCTGCTGACGGTGCTGGCTGAACCGCACCAGCTTGAGGCCGTCGCGGCCACGCTGTTCACAGAGTGCGGCACCTTCGGGCTGCGCTACCAGACCCAGAGCCGCTTCAAACTGGCCCGCCGCCACGTGACGGTCCGCACCGCGTTCGGCGACGTGCGCGTGAAGCTCGGCGAATGGCAGGGCCAGGTTGTGGGCGTGCATCCGGAGTTCGAGGATTGCCGCGCGCGCGCCGAAGAGAAAGGCGTGCCGCTGCGGGCGGTGATGGAGGCGGCGCGGGCGGCGTGCGAACAAGAGAGAGGCGGCTGACATGGACCCAGTGCGCCCTGGCGGGACTGGCTTGCCGCCCTCCGACGATACCAAAGAAGTCGCCGGGCCGGATCGTCTCGGGGAACTCGACGGGTGGCGCTGGTTGGAAACCCCCGAGCCTGGTTCTGAGAATTATACCACAGCTCGCGACCGGGTGATCCATGCGTGGCCCACGGTCGCGCTGATTCTGATCTTCGCCCTGGCGATCCCTGTCACGCGAATGTTCATGCGAAAATATCGGAACATGGGCATCCCCTACCCTTGGCTGCCCGGTACGAAACAAGTAGTCTTGGACATCGGCCAGAACCCAGAGCTCTACATGGTCGCAGGCTTCGCCCTCCTTCTTTTTTACGTGGCGTGGATCAGCAAAGCGGGTTGGCGCATATGCGCCTGGAATTTCCTGATTTGCGTATGGATCGCATTCGCGCTCATCATGATAGTGTTAGGCTTGGTCGAGCCGTTGCATCTCGTCTGTCCTGGGTCGCCCTGAATCGAGTGGCTCAGGAATACTTGAGAGTCGGCGCGTTCTGTTGTATTCTATCAACAGAAAGACGAATACACGGTTGGAGATTGGGAGTGTCCAAAGACATCAACGTGCGGCTTGGCGAGGACGCTGAAATCAGAAGCAACCGCGAACTCAACCGCAGCCTGAAGAGGGGCCTTGAGGACGCGAAGCGGAAGAGGGGATCAATCATGGCAACTAACCCCTTTGTCGCTGCCCTGGGGCAGCCTCGTTCTCAGAACAGCAAGTACGATGAGGCGCTTGGCAGGCTGCGTCAATTCTGCGAGGCGATTAAGCTTTATGGGAGGCCCGCATTGGAATGCAGGCTTGAGCCAGGGGCAAACACCAATTATGGACTTGAATACAAGGTCGTAGTGGTAACACCATCATACACCTACCCTTTGCTTCGGGCGTACGTTCCTTTTGATGGCATCCCAATCAAACTCAATCTGAACGACGAGCAGTTGCACGAATGCCAGGACACCACAGAGTTAGACAATAAGCTGGTTGAGTTTCTCAAGCGCCAGACAACACGGGATGTGCTTGACCAACTTAGGGTGCTCAGGGTGCCTCAAGCGGTCCCCTAAGCCGGCTTGTTCAGACCGGCCATAAGCGGGTAAAGAAACTGGCCGAAGAGCGCCAAGATGAGCACCTGCCCTTCTGGGGTCACATGAACCCCAGCATTGACGCCTGCAACTTGCCGTCCGCGGTCATCATCTCCTTGGTCCAGAGCGGTTCAAAGACCAGCTTGACGTTGACGGCGCTGATGCCCGGCAAATTGCGCAGGGTTTCGTGGACCTGCTCCTGGAACATATAGCCCAGCGGGCAGTGCGGCGAGGTCAGCGTCAACTCGACATCCACGACGCCGTCGTGCTCCTCGATCTTGTAGACCAACCCCAGGTCCACGATGTTGATCGGGATTTCGGGATCGTAGACTTCCTTGAGCGCTTCGCGCAACTCATCAAGGCTGGGCTTCTTCCCCGGCGCCGGCGGTGCGGGCGCGGCCTGCTGAGGCGGCGAAACCGGCGCGGTGGCCGGGGCCGCAATAGAAGACGGCGCCGGGCTGGCCGCCGGGGCCGGCTGGTTGGCCGCTGGGGGGACCGTGGGGCTGGGCTGCTGGTCGTTCATCCGCGCACCTCAATGCTCTGCTTCGTTCGTGGCGCAGCTTTCTTCCGTGCTCGCCGGGCCGCTCTTGCCGGCCTGATATTCGAGGATGCCGTTCTTGAGCGTGGTCCAGGGCAGCGTGGCGCACTTCACGCGCACGGAGAACTTGCGCACCCCTTCCAGCGCTTCCAGGTCCGGCACTTCCTCGGGCACTTCGAACGGGGCTTCGTTGCGCATCATGGCTTTGAAATGGTCGCTGGCCTGGCCGGCGTCGTCCAGCGTTTTGCCCTTGACGGCTTCCGTCATCAACGAGCAGCTTGCGATGCAGATCGCGCAGCCTTTGCCGTCGAAAGTGACGCGCTCCAGCTTGCCGTCAGCGGCGAGCTTGCCATAGACGGTTACGCGGTCGCCGCAAACGGGGTTGTTGCCCTTGGTGACGATCTGCGCGCCTTCGATGACGCCCTTGTTGTGCGGGCGGCGATAGTGCTCGAAGATCACGTCACGATAGAGCTGGTCGAGGCCCTGTTCCTCGTGATGAGTCCTGGCACCATGGACATTATCAGCCTGCGAACCACTGCTCCCCGTCACCGTGAATCTCCCTTTCGTCTCTTCGGACTCCTTAGTTGGTACACCTGCCTTTGCCAATCCCAAATCCAAAATCCCCTCACGCCGCATCGAACCAACTCCGCACCTTCTCCAGCCCCGCCACCAGTGCGTCCACGTCGTGCGGGGTCGAGTACAGGTAAATGCTCATGCGCGCGGTGGCCGCGGCGCCGAGCCATTCCATCAGCGGTTGCGCGCAGTGATGCCCGGCGCGGATGGCCACGGCGGCCTCGCGGTCCAGAATGTGCGCGATGTCGTGCGCGTGAATGTCCTCGAACTCGAAGGAGATCAGTCCGGAGCGGATTTCCACGTCTCGCGGGCCGTGAATCTTCAGGCCCTTGAGGCCCTCCATTCGTTTCAAGGCGTAGCGCAGCACTTCCTTCTCGTGCAGGCGAATATCGGCCATGCCGATGCCTTCCAGATAGTCCACCGCGGCGGACAAGCCGGCCGTCTCAGCGATCGGCGGCGTGCCGGCCTCGAAGCGCCGCGGCGGTTCCTTGTAGGTCGAGGAATCAATGCGCACCTCCTCGATCATCTCCCCGCCGCCGAGGAAAGCGTTCATCTTGCAGAGCAGTTCATAGCGCCCGTAGAGACAGCCCAGGCCCGTCGGCCCGCACATTTTGTGCGCCGAGAAAGCGTAGAAATCCGCGCCCAGTTGGCACACGTCCACAGGCAGGTGCGGCACGGCCTGGCAGCCGTCCACTACGAATACGGCGCCGGCGGCGTGCACCTTGGCGCCGATGCGCCCAATGGGATTGAGAGTGCCCAGCACGTTCGAGACGTGAGTCAGCGCCACCAGCTTGACCTTGCCGCCGGACAGGAAACGGTCCAGGTCCTCCAGCTTGAGCGTCCCGTCCGGGTTCAGGCCCACGGCGCGGATGACGCAGCCTTTCTCTTTGGCCAGCATGTGCCAGGGCACCAGGTTGCTGTGGTGCTCCATCAGGCTGACCACGATCTCGTCGCCGGCCTTGAGGAACTTGCGTCCGTAGCCGTGGGCCACCAGGTTGAGGGCCTCCGTGGCGTTCTTGGTCCAGACGATCTCGTCGGAACTCTTGGCTTTGATGAACCTGGCGACCTTCGCGCGGGCGCCTTCGTATATTTCGGTGGCGCGCTCCGCCAGCACGTGCAGGCCGCGGTGGACGTTGGCGTTGGAGTGCTCATAGTACTGATTCATGGCCGCGATGACCTGGCGCGGCTTCTGCGAGGTGGCTGCCGAATCGAGATAGACCAGCGGCTTGCCGTCAATCTCCTGCATCAGGATCGGGAAGTCTTGCTGCAGGACGTGCACGTCCAAGCGGCAGATCTTGCACAACTCACACTGCTCGCCCCGCGCAGTCTGGGCCAGGGTGGCCACCAGCGCGGACAGGCCATGGTTGTCGCTATGCATGGTTTCACAACTCCACTTCAATGACGCCGTCAACTTCGCGCACCGCGTAAACCCTCACCGGCCGGACCGCGGGCAGCGTCAGCGCCTTGCCGCTCTCCAGGTCAAAACGGGATCCGTGCGAGGGACATTCCACGACACAGCGGCAGCCCTCTGCGTAGGCAGCGCCTTCGGCCAAGGAAGCCTCCTCATGTGAGCAGGTGTCGTCAACAGCCTGGTACTTGCCGTTGACGTTGAAGACGGCGATCTTCCTGCCTTCCAGCATCACCTGCTTGCCCTGGCCAGGCTGCAAATCCGCCTTCGCCAGCGCTCTGACAAATCCCATCGGGCCGCTCTCCCCTTCTCAACCGCCAAGACTCCAGTAACCGTGGTATGGACACGTATGGACACGTATGGACACAGATGGACAGAAATGTTGTGTGCTGAGCTCCTTTGTCCTATCGGTGTTCATCTGCGTTCGTCTGTGGTCCCAATTTCTCCTCAATCCGCCGCCGCAGGACCTCAATCACGGACTCGAACGCAAAACGTTGAATCACCTCCTCAAAAAAACCGTCGAGGACCAGCCGCTTGGCCACATCTCTCGGCAGGCCGCGCGACATGAGATAGAAGAGCATGTCGGGGTCAATTTGTCCAGCGGTGGCGCCGTGCGAGCAGCGCACGTCATTGGCCTGGATTTCAAGGCCGGGAATCGTGTCCATGCGCGCGTCGCCGCTGAGCAGGAGCGTGCGGTCCTTCAGGTAGGCATCGGTCTTCTGCGCCTGCGGTTCCAGCCGGATCATGCCGCGGTACACGCCGCGCGCGCGGCCGTCCAGCGCGCCTTTGAAGAGCAGGTCCGAATTGCATTCCGGCGCCACGTGGTGCTGCAAAGTATCGAGATGAATCTGCTGGGCGCCCGTGCCGCAGTACAGCCCGGCAAGATTGGCCTGCGCGCGCGGCGCCAGCATCGTGGTGGAGAGCAGGACCTTCTCCAGCCGCGCGCCCAGGTGCGCGCTGACCAAAGTGAGCTTGCTTTCGGCATACTGCCGCACCCGGTGCGCCCCGATGTAGACCGCTTCCGGCCCGGCCGCTTGCAGCAAGATGTAGCGCAAGCTCGCCCCCTGGCCGAGGAAGACCTCCGTCTGCGGGCAGCACAAGCCGCGCTGTGCGGGCCGCGGGGAGTTGTAGACCTCCAGCAGCGTGGCCGCCGCGCCTTCTTCGAGAACCACCAGGTTGTGCGGGAAGATCCCGTCCGCCCCGTCCCGCGTGTTGAACTGTGCGCGGAAGGGCAACTCGACTTCCACGCCTTGAGGCACGTGGCAGACGCAGCCGGAGTCCCACAGCGCCTGATTCAGAGCCTGGAACTTCCGGCCGTCGCCCGGGGTGCCGGTGTCGCCCGCTGCGGACGCTTCCGCGCTCCAGTAGCGTTGCAGCACCTCTGGGATGGCGGTCCAGGCCTGCTGCGCCGTGCCCCAGAAGACCTGCCGCGCGCGCGCTGCGGCGGAGGGCGTGCTCAACTCCAGCAAGCCTTCGGCCGGCGCGCGCACAACGGCAGCCCCAAGGTCCAGCCCGGACAAGTCCACGCGGCGCCAGACTTCGTCCCGCCGCCCCGGCATGGGCAGGGCCTGGTATTGGGCCAGCGCTTTCAGGCGGCGGTCAGTGATGAAGCCCGGTTCGCCGGCCTCGGTGGCGCGGGCCGTGAGGGCTTCGGAAGTCAAGGGGGATGCGGTATTGTCAGTGCTCAACATGATTGTTCATTCCTCAGCCCACCGCCCCTTCCATCTCCAGCTCAATCAGCCGGTTCAGCTCCACGGCGTACTCCATCGGCAGTTCCTTGACCAGCGGCTCGATGAAGCCCGTGACGATCATCTTGGCTGCTTCGTCCTCGGTCAGGCCACGCGACATCAGGTAGAAGAGTTGCTCTTCGCTGATCTTGCTCACCGACGCCTCGTGCTCGACGCTGACCTTCTCCGCCTCCAGCTCGATGTACGGATACGTATCGCTGCGGCTCTGCTCGTCGAGCAGCAGGGCATCGCAGACCACGCGGCTGCGGCAGTCGTCCGCACCGGGCAGCACCTTGCACAAGCCGCGGTAACTGGTCCGCCCGCCGTTGCGGCTGATGGACTTGCTGGTGATGGTCGAGGAGGTGTGCGGGGCGCAGTGGACGACCTTGGCGCCCGCGTCCTGGTGCTGGCCCGCGCCGGCGAAGGCCACGGACAGAATCTCGCCCCGCGCGCCCGGTTCCATCATGTACACGGCAGGGTACTTCATGGTCAGCTTGCTGCCGATGTTGCCGTCCACCCATTCCATGGTCGCGTCCGCATAAGCCACCGCGCGCTTGGTCACCAGGTTGTAAACGTTATTGGACCAGTTCTGGATGGTCGTGTAGCGGCAGCGCGCCCCGCGCTTGACGATGATCTCCACCACCGCCGAGTGCAGCGAATCGGAGCTGTAGATCGGCGCCGTGCAGCCCTCCACGTAATGCACGAAGGCGTCTTCCTCGACGATGATCAGGGTGCGCTCGAACTGCCCCATGTTCTTGGCGTTGATGCGGAAGTAGGCTTGCAGCGGGATGTCCACCTTGACGCCCTTGGGCACATAGATGAACGAGCCGCCCGACCAGACCGCGCTGTTCAAGGCGGCGAACTTGTTGTCGCCGGCGGGAATGATCGTGCCGAAGTACTGCTTGACCAGATCGGGATGGTGCAGCACCGCGTCCTCGGGCGCGAGGAAGAGGACGCCCAGGGATTCCCACTTGCTCTTCAGATTGTGATACACGACCTCCGAGTCGTACTGCGCGCCGACGCCGCCGAGGAACTTGCGTTCGTCCTCGGGGATGCCGAGCTTGTCGTAGGTGTGCTTGATCTCCTCGGGCACCATGTCCCAGTTGCTGTATTTGGCGTCGGTCGGCCGGAGGTAGTACGTGATGGTGTCGAAGTTGATATGGGATATGTCTCCTCCCCAGTTGGGCATGGGCTTCTTGAGGTAAACATCGAGCGCGCGCAGGCGGTAATCGCGCATCCACGCCGGCTCGTTCTTCTGCTCGCTGATCTCTTCGACGGTTTCGCGGCTGAGGCCCACCTTCGTGCGGAAGGTGTGCTTCTCGTCCTCATGGAAACCGAACTTGTACTCGCTGCCGATTTCCGCCGCCACACTGACTGCATTCTCGTTCACGCTTCTCTCCCCGCTCCCTCACCCCTATTACGCGCTCTTCTTCGCGTACGTGTTCCTGATGTAGTCAAAACCCTTCGCCTCCAACTCGTCCACCAATTCCGGGCCCATCGAAACCACGATCCTGCCGTCCATGAGCAGATGCACATGGCTGGGCTTGATGTAGTTGAGCAGCCGCTTGTAGTGCGTGATGACCAGCATGCCCATGTTGTGTTCCTGCGCCAGCCGCGCGGCGCCTTCGCCGATAGTCTGTAATTTGTCGAGGTCCAGGCCCGAGTCGGTTTCGTCCATGATTGCCAGGGAGGGCTGGAGCAGCGCCATTTGCAGCACTTCCATCTGCTTCTTCTCCCCGCCGGAGAAGCCGTCGTTGAGGTAACGGGTGGCCAGCGCGGGGTCAATCTTCAGGCTCTTCATCGCCGCCATCAATTTCTTCTGGAAAGCGATGACTGAGAATCCGCTGCTCTGCCCTCCCGTCTTGTCCGTGGCCGGTGCGGCCCCGCCATGAAAGCGCGCCTGGTAGGCCGTGCGCAGGAAGTTCGCCACCGAAACGCCCGGCACCCCTATGGGCGCCTGGAAGGCCAGGAAGATGCCTTTGCGCGCCCGCTCGTCGGGTGCCATAGCCAGCAGGTCTTCGCCGCCGAAAGTAACCTTGCCCTGAGTGACCGTGTAGTTGGGGTGTCCGACGATGGCGTAGGCCAGCGTGCTCTTGCCGGAGCCGTTCTGCCCCAGCAGCACGTGGACCTCGCCACGGTTCATCGAGAACGTCACGCCCTTCAAGATGGGCTCCTTGGCCACCTTGACATGCAGATCCTCTACGGCCAAGAGCGGTTCACTCATCTGACACTCCTTTTCCCTTTCCCTTGTAACTGGCCACTAGCCACTAGCCAGTAATCACTTGTCACTTGTCGCCTGGACGGCAGCCGTCCTGGATTCGGGGGTCAGCCACGCGGCATGCGCGCCGCTCTGCGCCACTATGTCTTGCAGAGAAACCTGCTGCAACACTTCGTGCATGCGCCGCTCCGCCTCGGCAAAAGCACTTCTGATCAGGCACTTGGCGCCGAGACCGCACGGCTTGGCCGGCGCGTTGCAATCATAAAGCGGAGAACTGCCTTCGAAGACGGCCACGATGTCGCGCAGCGTGATCTGGGTCATTGGCCGCCCCAAGGCATAGC
>JBEKKG010000160.1:0-10815 GCA_050010835.1 Planctomycetota bacterium | reverse complement strand
TGGCCGCCAGCACCAGCACCTCAAAAGGATGCTGGAGAAAATCGAGGAAGATCTTCACGGTGCGGCGCAGGTTGTCGCCGTCGCTGACCATGCGGCTGACCAGGTCGCCGATTTTGCGTTTGTCGAAAAACGGCATGTCCAGGGTGAGCAGGCGCTGCATGACCTGTTGCATGGCTTCCATCCGCAAGCGTTGCGCCAGCCACGAGGCCAGGTACGTGTTGAAGTAGTCGAAGACGGCTTTGCAAAGCCACAAAGCCAGTGCCGTGCCGCACAGGCCCCAGAGATACCTGTCGCCCGCGCCGAAGGTGTGGGTGAGCCACGCGTCAATGTGCCGGCCCACTGGATCATGCGGCGGCTTGCCCTCGAGGCGGTTGAGGAAGGTCTTGACCAGGAGCAGCGGCGAAGTGCCGCAGAGCGCCAGGCCCGTGGAGGTGAGCAGATACAGCGCCAGGACGCCGCGATGGGGCAGGACGAGTTTGAACGCGCGCCAGAGCGTCTTCATCGCAATCCGCAATCCTCGGCCTGCCGCGAGTCGGCTGCGCCATCTATCTGCCGCGACACCGTGGTCCCTTGATCGTACGCTTGCGGCGGCGGCAAGCCCTGTCTGAGGCGTGCGTACAATTTCACATAGCGCACGAAGCGCGTAAAGGCGCAGAAGCTGCACACCGCCAGCCCGGGGATGCCGTCCCGGAAGCCCTGCTTGAGCACGTACATCTTGAAGAACTCCCACCCCGGATGGAGGAAGAAATTCCAGACATAGGGCTTCCGGCCCTCACGGTGATAGCGCTCGGCGGCTTGCGTCGTGTAACGGTTGAAGCGCTGGAAATAGCGGTTCAGGCCGTCAGGCGGGCAGGTGATGTGGTCCAGCTTGCCCTTAAGGCGGCCCGAGCGCCCCGGCAGACCGTCTGTGTGCTTGACCTCCACATCGGCATGGACCTCGCGTGCGGCGTAGCGGCCCATGTCGCGACGGAAGAGGCGCTGCACGTCATTGCGCTCCCACCCTCCGTGCCTGATCTCGCCCCCCAGGAAGAAATTGCGCCGCACCACGAAGTAACCGTCCTGCTCAGGCCCCCCCGCCCGCGCCAACAGCGCCTGGATCTCGGCGCGGAGTTCCGCCGTCATGCGCTCATCGGCGTCAATAATGAAGACCCAGGAATGCCGGCATTGTGGTATGGCCCAGTTCTTCTGCGCTGCGGAGTTCAGATATTCGTGCTGCAGTACGCGCGCCCCGAAGCCCTTGGCAATCTCGACAGTGCGGTCCGTGGAGAAGCTGTCCACAACCAGGATTTCGTCCGCGGCCTCGCGCACCGATTCCAAACACGCGGACAGATTGGCTTCCTCATTGAAGACAGGCACAAGTATACTCAGCGGCTCGGGCATGATTCCACCACGGGTTACTAATGTATCGTCCAGATAGACGCGCCAGGGGCGGGATACTTGGTGGGAAAGGTGACAAGTGGCAGGTAACATGTTCTGGCTTGGCAGCAGAGAACCCTCTGCTATACTGCGCACATGCGTGTGACGCCAGACCTCAGAATAAGCTCATGATCCTTCCTCGCTCCTTCTACACTCAAGACACAGTTTCCATTGCCAAGGCGCTCCTGGGCGCTTACCTGGTCCACGATTCGCCGCAAGGGCGGACGGCGGGGCGGATCGTGGAGACCGAGGCATACCTTTTTGACGGCGATCCGGCCTGTCATGCGCACCGCGGCAAGACCAGGCGCAATGCGGCGATGTTCGGCCCGCCGGGCCATGCCTACATCTACTTCGTTTACGGGATGTACCACTGTTTCAATGTCGTCACCGCGCCGGAGGGCATTGGCGAGGCGGTGCTGGTCAGAGCGCTGGAGCCCCGCGCGGGCATCCCGCTGATGCAGCGGCGCCGCAGCACGCGCGACCTCAAAGCCCTGTGCAGCGGCCCGGGCAAGCTGGCGCTGGCAATGGGCCTGACCAGGGACCTGAACGGCTCCCCGCTCTTCCGCGGCCCTTTGTCCATCTGGTCCCGAGGCAGCTTCCCTCAGGAACCTGGTTCTCAGCAGGAGGAAGTGGTTGCCACCACGCGCATCGGGATCAGCAAGGCCGCCGCTCTGCCACTGCGTTTCTGCCTCAAAGATAATCCCTTTGTCAGCCGCGCGCCGCGCTGCGCGGTTGCTGTTCAATCCAAAATCCAAAATCTAAAATCCAAAATGCTTGCAGCCCCGGCTTGACAAGGGTGCGCTTATCACTTAAAGCAGGTCATGTCTGGCGGCCACATGGGGCGCCTCCACAGTAAGGGCGAGGGTCCGGCGGGTGGTTCACCGTTTGTCTATCGTAGGTTTGGGGATGATGGGCGGCGCGATCGCCATGGCCGCGCGGCGCACAGGCGCGGCAGCGCGCATCATCGGCGTGGCGCACAACCAGAACACCGTCTTGCAGGCCAAGCAGAGCGGCGTTGTGGACGAAGCTACCCTCGACCTGCGCGCGGGCGTGAGCGACGCCGACCTGGTGGTCCTCTGCGTTCCAGTGCGCACGATCCTGGATGCGGCCGCAACCTTGATTCCCGCCTGCCGCGAGGGCACAGTCGTCACCGATATCAGCTCGACCAAGACGGTCATAGTCCGCGAGATCGAAGCGCTGATAGCGCGGACGAAGGCGAAGGTCTTCTTCGTCGGCAGCCATCCGCTGGCCGGCAGCGAAAGGAGAGGCTTCGACGCCGCGGAGTCCGTGCGCCTGGACAGTGCGACCTGCGTGCTTACGCCCACGCCGCATTCGGACAATGAGGCCTACCACAAGGTTGATGAATTCTGGAGAACGCTGGGCCTGAAGACTGTGCGCTTGACTCCTGACGAGCACGACGGCGTCCTGGCACGCTCCAGCCATCTGCCGCACCTCTTCGCGGCGGCGTTGATGAACCTTCAGACAAGCCGCTCGCTGGAGATCTGCGGGCCAGGCCTCCGGGACATGACCCGTTTGGCCGCCAGCAATCCCACAATGTGGACGGATATCGCCGAGCAGAACTCAGTGGAGCTCGCCAAGGGGATTAGGGAACTGGGCCAGGAGGCACTGCGGCTGGCGGAGGACGTGGAACTGCTCGCCGGACACGGTGCTCCTCAAGCCGAGGCGGCGCGCGAACGGGTCTTCCGTTTCCTTGCCGATGCCAAGCAGCGCCACGAGAAGCGTTTTGAGGAGCCGCCTGAGACGGAGAAGGTTGCGGATAATCCCGACCAGACAACCACGCCGGAAGAATCCCCGCCGCTGCTACGCTGAGCTTGTAGGACAAGCTTTCCAGCTTGTCCGGGCAAGCTCGGAAGCTCGCCCTACAAACGCACCCGCTGGTACCAACATACACCGGGGACTGGGCCGCTGTCGAGCAGCGGCCGCCAGTCCCCGGTTTGCATTCCTTTTCAGTTAAGGGCACACTACTTCTTCGCAAGAGCGCCCTTGCCCGTATCGCGTATCTGCTGGTAGGTGAGGCGGAACGTCAAGGACAAGAACACAGTATTGTCCACTTGCAGCGTCACGGGCACGTCCATCGTGATCACAGGCCCCTTCTTCACACCGCGGGTCCAACCACCCAGGGATTCGAACAAGTCTGTCAAGCCTGGCCTGGCGTTTACCTTGAAACTAAAGGTCTTCTTCGCCACGTTAAGTTGCAGACCGGGAACCCCTGTGGCCTTGAAGCTGCCTTTCTTGTCCAAAGTGAATACGAACGTCTGCGCCAGCGCGCCCTGGCCCACAGTCAGAAGACCTGTCTGGCCGGTGAGCGCGGATTGTTGCAGCGTGGGCGGGAAGTTAATCAAGCCCACAGCGCCGGAGAAGGTTGTTTGGCTTCTCTTGGCATAGTTGGCTGCCAGAGTGGCCTTGCCGCCGACCTTGGCGCTGAGGCCCGTGCCCCCTACCAGTATGCCGAGGTTGGGCTGCACGCCCACGTTCCCCACCGTAGGCAGACCCACGAGGAACTGGAGCTGCGTGACGAGTTTGGCCCCTTCCGGCGAAGTCGCTGTGGCGGTTATCGTATAGTACCCCGGTGCCGCGTAAGTGTGCGTGGCGGTGTTGCCCGTCACGACCACCGTGCCGTCGCCAAAGTCCCAGGTGACGGTCGCCGTACCGGCGTTGGCCTGCACTGTCAGCGGCTGCCCCGCCACCACTATCGTCGGCGTCACTACTGGCGGCGACTGGAAGCTCGGCGGAGCCCCCACAGTGATCGTGACCGTGGCCGGCGCCGAGGTCTGTTGGGCATCGGTGGCCGTGAACGTGAAGCTATCCGGCCCCACATAACCAATGTTCGGAGTGTACGTCAGCGCGGACCCTATGCCACTCAGTGTCCCATTGACAGGCGGGCTGACGACGGCGAACACCAACGGCTCGCTCTGCGGATCCATAGCCAACAGTGTAATCGGCTTCACCAGGTTATAGCCCGTCACCACGGATTGAGACGTGGCCACAGGCGGCTGGTGGACGAATGCGACATTGATGACGACCGGCGCCGGGGCACTGGTCAGGTTCGGTGGCAGCCCGGCGTTGGCGTCATCCGTAACCGTGAAGGTGAAGCTATCCGGGCCATGGTAATACGTGTTGGGCGTATACGTCACTGTGGCCGTGTTCCACGGCGCGGCTATCGGCTGCGTAACCGCACTCAACGTGCCATGGAGCGGCTGGGTGACAAGGGTGAAAGTCAATACCTGCACGTCGTCGGGGTTGCCGCTATCCCCCTGAAGCGTAATCGGGACGGCGGTGTTCTCATTGGTATTCACCACTTGTGAGGCTGCTGTGGGCGCGATGTTGGCCTGCAGGACGTTGATGGTAACAGTGGCCGGAGCACTGGTCTGGGCTGGCAGCCCGGGAAGGGTGGCGGTAACCGTGAAGGTGAAGCTGTCCTGGCCGTGATAGGGCCCGGAGTTATACGTAGCGGCCCCCGTGCTGGCATTGAGAAGCGTCAGCGTACCGTGAACCGGCGGCGTAATCTTATAGGTGAAGGCCGGAGGCGGCTGGTCGGGATCGGTACAACTCAAGGTGATGGGGAGCGAAGCGCCCTCTGTCGCGGTTAGTGTCTGGGCCGTCGCCAGTGGCAACGCGGCCACCGCCACAACGGTGATGGAAACCATGGCAGGATCGCTGACCAGGTACGGCGCCGGCCCGCTGGCGTCATCCGTAACCGTAAAGTAGAAGCTATCGGGCCCAGAGTACCCCAGGTTCGGTGTGTAGGTCACCGTGGCCGCAGTCCCGAACGTCCCGGCCGCCGGTTGCGTAATGACGCTCAGTATGCCGTTCGCTGGATTCTGGGTTATGTCGAAATGCAATCCCTGAAGCGGAGGAGTGTTCTGGTCATCTCCGTTCAAGGTGATGGGCACTGGCGTGTTCCTGTTGGTGGTTACAGACTGTGCGCTGGCAATCGGCTTGTTATTCACTGGACTAATGGTGATATTGAAAGTCTGCGGCGCCGAACTCGCAGGCGGATTCCCATTAAACCCATTGTTGGTGGCCACGACAGTTATGGTGGCTATGCCGCTCGTGTTAGCCATCGGGGTGAAGTTCAGCGCGCCCGAGGCATCAATGGATAGCGCCGAGAACATCGTGTAGCTCGGGACCGTTGGGGTCGTCGAGCCGACCGGCGTAGTGACGATCTTGGTGGGGTCAATGGTGAAGCTCACCGTCTCACCCGCCTGGTCCGGATGAGAACCGGCCGGCGCCGGGTATGGCAGGATGTTCGTCGCCCAGTTGAACACGGTCTGCGCCGGGCTGTTCTCCGGCACGACCTGGTCCGCACCCTTTGTGAACGATGGTGGATAGTTCAGCGACTTCACCGTGAGTGAAACCGTCGCCTGCGCGCTCTGGAGGAGCCCATTCGGACAGCCCGCGCCGTCATCCGCCACGGTGAACATGAAGGTATCAGTCAGGGGCAGACCGTTCGCCGGCAGGAAATTGGGCGTATATACCACAGTAGCCGTGTTCCAAGGCGAGGCCGCAGGCTGGGTGATCGCGCCCAACGCGCCGTGGAAGGGCCCATGCGTTGCATCTTGCGGGACGAGAGTAAAAGTCAAATGCTGGTACTGTCCCGTCCCGTCCAGTTCCAAATTGCCGTCGTCGCCCGTCAAGGTGATGATCTTAGGCACCCCCTCGAAAGTTTGAATGCCACCCGCCGAAGTGGCATTCGGCGGGTAGTTCCAAGGTGTCAACGTGATCGTAAAAGGCTGCGTCGCTGAGGTGTCCACGCCGCCGTACAGCGTGCCGCCGTCGTTTTGCAGGGCCACGGTGAAGTTGGCAGTGCCCACCTTATGGGGCGCCGGGATGAAGGTCAAATTGCCAGAATTGTCAACCGCCGGCTGCGTCGAGAACAGGCTGGTGGTATTGTTGGTATTGGTGACGATAAACTGTTTTACGTTTACGCCCACCTGTCCAGCGCTGATAATGGTGGCCCAGTTCGCCGCCGAGTACTGCAAGGGGGCGGCCACCGGGTGGCCTTCAGCCGTCGAAACGTTGGGTCCAACCGTAAACGAAGGCGGCGTATTCACGAAATTGATGGTGAGATTGAAATTCACCGGGGGTGCGCTGACTCCAGGGCTCGGATTCCCGTTGCTGTCAACCGTCCCGACGCCATTGTCCACCAGGTTAACAGTGAGTGTCACAGTCCCGAACCAGTTGGCCGGAGCCTCATACCAGATAGTCGCGGTGCCGGGGGTTACTGTAGTACCTCCACCAGTCGCAAACGGGCCTACTTGGATGGTATTGGCCACTCCACCCACGAAACCCAGCGCCATGGAGGGCAGATTGGACGTTACCGACAAAGTGACTGTCTGGCCGGCTTCCCATGTTGCGCCGACGGGGCCGGGCAGGATCCCGGTAAGCGGTATGTTTCCTGGTATGGTTACTGTTTGATTCTCATACCCAACCAGAGCCGGCCCGCTGGGAGTATCCATTTGGGGCGGCTTGTTGATGGCTTTGACGGTAACGGTGAACTGCTCCAATATGGTGAAATTGGCAGGCGTAATCAAGTCCCCCGCCGGGAAAGGCGCAACGAGGGTCAATTGGGTGGCGCTTTGGACCGACTGAACCACCTGCGTCTGCCCACCGGCCTGGATGGAGAACAAAGGCACCACCTCGCCAGGGTTCGTCCCAAACTTGAAGAGCGTACCCACGCCCGTCACCGTCGTGCCGGAGGACGTAATGGTCCCTGTGCCGTTCTGCAGCGGCCAAGTGTCCTGGCCGCCGTTGGCCGTCCCGCCGTTGTTTTGCAGCGTTACGGTGAGAATGGCGGCCCCAGCCATATCTTGGGTGGGCGTGAAGGTTAGATTGCCTGTCGGGTCAATTGCCGGCCCTGCTGAGAACAAGCCTGGGTTGGAATTGTTGACGATGTTGAAATGCACGGTCTGACCGGGTTGTTGATAGCCCGCTGGCGCATCCGCCGGCACCGGCGAGATGCTGGTGGCCCAGGGCGTTTGCGTTTGCGGTGGCGGTGGTTTCGGATTGTAAGGTCCGCTGTTCTCAAACACAACCACGTCACCGCCGGGGTTGAAGGAAGGCGGCAGATTCACCTGTCCGACGCTTATAGTGACCTTGGCGGGCGAACTGGTTTGTTGTTGAGGCGTGAAGTCATCTGTTGCATCTGTGTCCGAGTCGGTCACGGTGAACATGAAGCTATCGGTGCCGGTGAAAAACCGCTTGGGCGTGTAAGTCAAACTGGCCGAGGTCCACGGCGGGCCCGCCGGCTGCGTGAGCGCACCCAGCGTGCCGTTGAACGGCCCATGCGTCGCATCCAGGGGCAGGATGGCGTAAGACATGGTCATGCTCGGATCCTTGGTGTTGTTGTCTGTCCCGATGAGAGAGATGACATTGACAGGGGGATTGACAGTGGCATCCCCAATGGAGTTTTCGTTCACCGAGACTGTCTGGATGTTTGCGGTCGGCGGCTGGTTTGTCCGCGGGGCCGATTGAATGGTGATGTTGAACACCTGGTCCGGGGGCAGTGAAGTGGCGCCCAGGCTGTCAACCGCACTTATGGAGAAGGTGGCGGTCCCTTGAGCAGAGCTGTCGTCCGGAGTGAAGGACAAGGTGCCATCGGAGGCCACCGCAGGGGGCACAGTAAACAGCACCGCCACGTTGTTGTCGGTGCGTAGGACGTTGAAGCTCACCGTCTGTCCGGCCTTCACCTCGTCCGGCGGGCCTGGCGAGATGTTGGTGGCCCAGCCGCCTACTGACACGTTCCCCGCATTCCGCAGCACGGTCTCGTCTTGCCCCTTGGTAAAGGACGGAGGCTGGTTCATCCACTGGACAGAGATCGTAAAGGTCTTCTGGATATAATAGGCGGTATTAAAAGGAAGCTGCGGGTTGAAGGGCGCGTTGACGCTCACCTCATACGCTGTTCCCGCCAGAGGCGGGTTGAATGCGGCCACGGTGGTCAGGGCCGTAGCGCTGGCGATGGTGAACACCACCTGCCTCTGGCCGTTGGCGATGATCACAGCTCCAGGGACCAGTTGCGTGGCGAAGTTTGTTCCCACGCCCGTTACAGCCGTGCCCACACTGGAAATAGTTCCAGTTCCGCCCTGAGGGGCCGTGCAAGTGGTAAGAGTCATGTCGTTTAGGATTGTATTAACCGTCAGCGTTTGGCCTCCCGCCAGGAGGGTATCGCCAGGCTGCAACTGGCTCGTGAACTTGGTGAGAACCATGAAGTATTGCGTACCGGCAGCCAGCGCCGGCGTGAAGGGGTTAAAGGTCACCAGTGTCGAATCGTTTGTGATTGACTGGACCGTTTGAATCTGGCCATTGGCCAGAATGCTGTCGCCGACCCGCACCCGCAATTGGCTCATGAAATTGGTTCCGAGGCCCGTGACCGTTGTCCCGCTGCTGGAAATCGTCCCGGGTTGCGGTCCCGCCGTCGAGCCGTTAACAGTGAATACGTTGGGGTTGCCGCTGGAGATGGTTCCCGGGCCGGGCACCAGAGGCGCCGGCCAGGTATCCTGGCCGCCGTTGGCCGTCCCGCCGTCGTCTTGCGCCACCACTGTCACTGTGGCGCTGCCGGTCTGATTCAGCGCGGGCGTGAAGGTCAACGTGCCATCGGGACCAATGGCCGGCTGGCCAGTGGATCCAAACAGGTTCGTATTGTTGGTGGTTACAATGAAGTGTACGCTCTGGTCCACCTCGGACAAGGGGCCGGGAACCACGGGAGGAATAGGGCCGGGGACAATGTTGGTCGCCCAGCTCGCGAAGGCCTTAGTCGAAGCGTTCTCCAACACCGCAACATCCGGCCCTTTGGTGAACAACGGCGCGTGGTTGACCGGCTTCACGGTAATCTTGAAGGTCTGCGGCAGTGAAGGCGCGGGCGGAGTGCCGGTGTCCCACAGGGTCACCGTCACTATCGCGGTCCCACAGGCATCGGTGGCCGGCGTGAAGGTGAGCGTGCCATCATGGCTTACCGCCGGCTGGAAGCCCGGCACGAACAACGCATTTTTGTCGTTGCTCACAGCAAAATTCGTGCTCTGCGAGGCTTCCTGTGCCGGCGGCGGGAAGACGGAAGCGGGCGAAATACTCGTGGCCCAGTTAGGCACAATCGTCGTCGCGCTGTTCTCCAACACCACCTGGTCCGGACCTCCGGTGAAGGATGGCGGGTCGTTCACGACCACGCCGATGGTGATGGTGCCGGGCGCGCTGGTCTTCGGGTCCGGCAGCGGCGGATTGCCCGACTTGCCGTCGTCCGTGATCTTGAACTGGAAGGTGTCATTGAAAGGAACCTCGTACGTGAAGGTTGTCGCCGCAGCCAGATCCGGTACGAACGGCCCCGCGATGGTCAGGCTTATATCGTTGCCGATGCCTGTCACCACCTGCGTCACCACCTGGCCCTGGGCGTTGGCGATAAGCGTTGTTCCGATAGCCAGTTCCGAGGTGAAGTGCGTGTTCACGCCCGTAACCGTCGTGCCCACACTGGAAATAGTGCCGCTTCCGGCCTTGATTTTCGCGCCCGGTTCAAACAAGAACTGGGTTGCTATCGTCAGATCCGGTGCGAACGCGGTGGAGACAGTCAGGGTATTATCGTTGGCCAAGCCGTCGGCCAGTCCTACCCCGGTCACTGTGCGCGTCTGTCCACCGGCAAGAAGCACGTCTCCTTTAGCCAATTGGGCCGGGAAGCTCGTGCCCGTGCCCGTAACCGTAGTGCCGCTGCTCTTAATAGTTCCGCTGCCGGTCTTGGTGAACGGTATGTAAGTCACGTTGACGGAACCGCCCCTCTCAAAGGTAAATAAAGTCCCTGGGAGCAGATCCGGTGTGAACGCGGACAAGAGAATCAGGGTATTATCGTCGCTACAACCGTCGGCCTTGCCTACCGCGGTTACCGTGCGCGCCTTTCCAGAGGCAAAAATCACGTCACCTTTAGCCAGTTGGGCTGGGAAACTTGTGAGCACGCCCGTCACGGTAGTGCCGGCACTGCTTATAGTTCCACTGCCGGGGTTGTTGCCCTTCAGACTGCCGTAGTACGGCCCGTGCGTCGCGTCCTCTGGGACTATACCATAAGTCAGGTTCTGCGTGATGCCGGGATCGCCACTGCTGCCTGTGAGCGCGACGGTGATCGGCGCGTTCTCAGGCGTGTAGACGGTCTGGTCGTTGGCATGGGGGGGGTTATTGACTGGCGCGATGATCAGTGGGAACGTCTGGGACCAGAAGTCCACCCCGCCGTTGAGCGTGCCGCCGTTGTCATGGGCCGTCACCGTCACGTTGACCGGCGTGACGTTCGTGCCATTATAGGAACACACATTGGCGGCCGGCGTAAACGTCAAGACCCCCGTATTATCCATCGCCGGGGTCGCGTTTACGGCGAACATCGCCGGGCTGTCGGTGCTCACCGAGAAG
>JBEKKG010000159.1:0-10845 GCA_050010835.1 Planctomycetota bacterium | reverse complement strand
GCGTGGGCTGGGACGCTATGGATGGCCCCATCAGCGACAACTCAGCCAAGGGCGTAACGGGAAATCAACTGCCCAACAACATGGAGATCCAAGGGCGCTCCGGCGAAGGGCGGACGGGGAAGAGCGACGGCCAATTCGTTGCCGATACGGCGGAAGGCAAAGGCGGACGCCAAACCCCCACGCGCAACACGCAGGATCCTTTCGAGTCAGGCAAGGTGGATGACAAGTCTAAAGACCCGATTGGCGGGGCCACTGGCGGAGGCAAGAGCGCAGGCAGCGCGGCCCAGGGCCTGCGGGGCACGCCGCCTCCTCAAACCGCGGAGAAGATGGAGCGCCTCAAGGACGCGCAGGCGCAACTCCGGCAGGAGGCCGAGAAGATCACCACCAAGCTGACCGCGTATCATCTGCCTTCCAGCGACATGGAAGAAGCGGTGCGGCGCATGAAGAAGCTCGAAGACGGCCTGAAGAGCGCGAAGAGCGGCCAGGGCTTCAACCTGCGGCAGGCCCGCAGCAGCGTCGTGGACAGCCTGAAGGATGAGAAGAAGGTGCTGCAGTATCAAGCCAAGATCATGGACGAACGCAGCCGCGACCTGCCCAAGAACGTGCGCCACGGCATACTCACAGGCATGCAGCAAAAGGCGCCGGATGGCTACCAAGACCTGATCGAGGCTTACTACAAGTCGCTGGTTGAAAAAGACGAGTAGCATGGGCTTCCAGCCCATGAGCAGATACGGGAGGACCGCTCAGTATCCGAGCCTCGCGCGTTAGCAAGCGGCAATGTCCGCTCCCTGACGGTCGCGGCTCGGACTGAACAATCACGACACGGGCAAGATGCCCGTGCAACGCACTGGAGACTTCCATGCGCTTCACAACTTGGATGATTGCAATTCTCGGTTTTTCCGTTGCTGCATCAAGGGCCGCCGGCGAGGAACCTGGATTGCTGAGCCTGACGGAACTCGCCAAACAGACGGGGCCCGCTGTGCTCAAGCTGATTGTTCTGGACGAGACTAGACGCGAGATCTGTGAGGGGACCGGCTTCCTGACGTCTGCTGATGGCAAGCTCGTGACCAATTACCATGTTGTCGAGAAGGGGACAAGCTTCAGGGCCAAAGCTGCCAACGGCGAAGCCTTCGAGGTCGAGCATCTTATTTCCACCGATCAGCAGAATGATTTGGCCACCCTTAAGGTCAAGTGCAAGGACGTAGCCTTTCTGAAATTGGGCGCGTCTGTCAGTTTGGAGCAGGGATCACGGATCGCGGTGGTTGGAAGCCCCCTGGGGCTGGAAGGATCGCTCTCTGAAGGCATTGTCTCAGCCATCCGCAACGAGGATGGGGGCAGATGGATTCAGATGACTGCGGCCATCTCGCCAGGCTCCAGCGGGTCACCTGTATTGAATCTTCGCGGCGAAGTCATTGGTGTGGCTAAAGCAGCATTCAGGGGCGGCCAAGCCCTAAACATAGCAATACCGGTGGAAGCAGTCATCAAACTGCTGGCCAAAAGTGACACCACGCTAACGCAGAAGGCCGCTGAGGTACCGAAAAAGGCCACCGAGGCACCGAAAAAGGCCACCGAGGTGCCGAAAAGAGCCGCCGGAGATGCGAAGAAGCCCCCTGCTAATCCGCACCCCGAGGATCCGTCGCCTTGGGCTGGCCAGTGGAAATCCCAAAGCGGCAAGGACGACGCACACTGGTATCCTGAGATGTGTGACAACAAGGTCCCGAACGACACCCTGGTCAACGGCAACTTCGAGGAGGGCGTAGCCGGCCCCGTACCGTATCCCAAAGGCTGGGCGCACCCTGACGGTTACTGCATCTCCTGGATCACGGATTCGATGGCCCCCGAACACGGCAAGGTCATCATGCTGGACACTGACCATGCCGAGGCGGCAGCCAGAAAACGCCAGGCGCAGACGCGCGAGGCGCTCGCCAACAGCACGGCGCTGCCCTCCCCGCCCGAGGCCGCCCGCGGCGCCGGCTATGACGCCATCGCCGGCACATACGGCGTGTCCTACTACTCCGAGAAGTTCAAGTGCAAGCCTAAACAGGCCTATAAGGTGAGTTTTGATTACAGAGGCGCCAGTGGCGGCGCCAAAGTGTGGGTGCGCGGCTGGGGCATCTTTGGAGGCGAGGAGCGGCGGCGCTATGAGACCATCGTCAATTGCTATGTCAAGGGCACCGGTTGGGCGCATTTTGAGCAGGCCTTTCATCCCACGCGCCGGTTGGGAGCAAAAGACACACAGTACCAGACGATCGAGGAAAAGGAGAAGAATGCGACTTATGCAGACATCGCTGTCATGCGCGTGATGCTCTACGCTTATTGGCCGCCCGGACAGTACTGGTTCGACAACATCAAGGTTGAGGAGATCAGCGATGAGGAATTCAGGAAGCTGAAGAAGATAGATGCCTTCGAGCGGTAGGGTGGGGGATGCCATGAAGAAGGTCTTCTGTTTGTTCTGTCTGGCCAGCTTGCTGGCCTTGGGGTGGGGTGGGGGGGCTTGCGCCGCCGACGCGGCCGCGGAAAAGAAGATCCGCGTCCTCCTGACCTTCGGCGGGCACGGGTTCGAAGAGCAGCTTTTCTTCGCGATATTCGACGCGCTTCCCGGCGTCACCTACACCAAGGCCGTGATGCCCAAGGACGCCGGCTTGTTGAAGCCGGGCCTGGAGAAGGACTATGACGTCATCGTGATGTACGACATGTCGCCGACGATCAAGCCTGAGGAACAGAAGGCGTTCGTCGAACTGCTGAAGACGGGCATCGGCGTGGTCTCCCTGCACCACAACCTGGGTGCGCAAGCGGACTGGGACGAGTACCGCAAGATCATCGGCGGCAAGTTCATCCTCAAGGATTGCGAGATTGACGGCCAGAAGTACGGCAAGTCAGGCTGGCGGGAAGGCCAGGAGCATAACATCACCGTCGTGGATAAAGAACACCCCATCACCAAGGGCCTGCAGGACTTCAAGATTCATGACGAGACCTACTGCAAGTGCTACGTCGCGCCGAACGTGAAGGTCCTCTTGAAGACGGACAACCCGACCAACAACCCCGAAATCGCGTGGGTCAACGAGTACGGCAAGAGCCGCGTCTTTTACTGCCAGTTCGGCCACGACCACTTCGCTTGGGACAACCCGAACTTCAAACAAATTCTCAGCAATGGCATCAAGTGGGCTTGCGCGAAGGAGTAGGTCGAACTTCAGCGCTTGGCCAGTTCCAGCGTCAGAAGCGCGAATGCAGTGCCGTAAGCCTTGTAGTAGCCGTATAGCGGAAAATCCCACCACGAGCCGTCGGGGTCTTGCAGGCGGCACATGATACTCTCCAGACCGTCGAGATACCTTCGGCCTTCTTCCGCGGGAAGTTCCCGCGCCACCTGCGCCGCATAGTAGTGGCCGAAGAAGAAGTAGTATCCCGCGGTGAAATACCAACTCTCGTGCGGGATCGGCCGTCCTTTGCCCATCTCGATGAAATGATGGTACTTGAAGAGGTTGTCCAACCCCGTCCGCAAGTCCTCCTGTTTCAGCCCGCCCTGATAACGCCACAGCGCCAGGTTGCAGACCTGCGAGCGCCCCAGCGAGCCCTTGACGTTGTTGAAAAGGACCTGCGGCCTGTTCTGGGCGTAAATGCCGTAAATGTAGGCCCCGTCGCCGAGCCGTAAACGCGACACATTGCGCTGGGCGTCTCGGACCAGATCCTGTGGCACATCCACACCGGCAGCCTTGGCGTGATCCAAGGCGATCAGCGCGGCTGCGGTAGTGAAACTGCAGCTCTCGTGGCCGGTCGGGTGCGAGCCGGCGAAGTCGAAATCGTAGTACCCGAAACCGCCTTCGCTGCCCTGTATCTGGCCCAGCACTTCAATCTGCTTTTGGGCGGCCTTTCTGGCGTCGGAATGAAGAGCCTTCAAACCTGGCTCACGCAGCACGGCAGCGGCGGCCTCCAGCACGTAGATCTGCGCCCAGACACTATAGAGCGCATCGGCGTTGGCGCGCAACACCGGCGGCTTCCTGAACAGGTAGTGCGCGCCCTTCTCGACGGCTTGAGCAGCCTCCGTGTTCTCCCGGGCTGGAGCCAAAAGCGCCATAACGCACAGCCCCGTTGTACCGTCGCCGAAAGCAGTGTGGGACGCCAGAGTGCCAAGGTAGACCTCGTCAACGCGTGCGCTCTCGAAGGACCCCCATGAACCGTTCTTGTTCTGATGCGTGAGCAGGTAGGCCAGGCCTTTGCGGTAGGCGGCCTCCACCGTGGCCGGCGCCGGAGCAGGCGGGACCGCGAACGTGGCTGGAGTGCTGGACGCGATGGGCGCGGCTGACGCCGCAGGCTCCTCGGCGCGCAAGCAGCCCAGCCCGAACGCAAGCGCCAGGATGGCACGCGCTACGTCGCTCAGGCGTCTCACTTCTTCCCTTCCTTAATGATGACTGTCTCCCCTTCCGACAACCCCCGCAACACGGGAATGCGTTCGCGGTCGCCCAGCCCCGTGACGATCTCTCGCTTGGCTGGGGCTTTGTCCGTCCGCACCTTGCAATAGGTGCGCCCTTCTTCCACGAAGATCGCAGCGCGAGGAATGGCGATTACGTTCTTCAGCTTCTCGCCGCGGATTTCCACGCGCACCCGCGCGCCGTGCCGGAGTTGTTTGTTGTCGTCCACCTTGGCCCGCACGAGATAGCGAGGCGGCGCTTTATCCTGGCCTTCCGGCGAGGCGGTCAGGGCAAGCTCCTCGATCTTCCCGCCAAGCTCAAGTTCCGGCAGTTCGGACACCCAGACCTTGATTGAGTCCCCGGTATGCACCGCCTGGAGTTCTCTGAGCGTGAGCATGAGCCGGGTCTCGAAATGGCCCAAGTCCAGCAGATCCGCAAAGGCCGCGAAAGGGTTGACCTTGTCGCCGGGTTCGATGCCCACATGCCGGAAGACGCCGCCAAACGGCGCCGTGGGGCTCATCTGCGCAAGATCGCCGCCCAGCCTCGCGAGCCGCTCCTGGCTGTCCCGGACCGCGCGCTCGGCGGCCTTCAGTTCCTCGCTCTTCTGGAGCTCGGCCAGGCGCACTCCGACGCTGAGGAGCTCCAAGTCCTGCTTCTTTTGTTCGACCGCCTTGTTCAGTTTCTCCTTCTGTGCCGGGTGATCGAATTCCTTGAGCTGCTTCTCGCCCTTCTTGTTCAGCGCCAGGCTCTCCTTGCCCAGCGCGACTTCTTTCCTGGAGCGTTCGAGCACGATCTCCTTGGTCTCGCTGGCCAACTGCGCGTCCTTGTACATCTTTTCGAGCTGGGCCAATTCCTCCTCGCGGTTGGACTGCCAATGCTGCTGATGCTTCAGCGCCAGTTCCTTGCTTTCCAGCAGTTGTTCCTCGCCATATTTCTCGAAGGAGTTGAGATCGCGTTCGGCCAGCTTCAGTTCCAGCGCAGTCCGTTCGAGTTTCAGGCGGTCGGCAGTCTTCAGGTTCTCGAATTCATCGCGCGAGCTCTGAGCCTTGAGCTTCGCAGCTTCGAGGCCCTCTTGCGCGCCGCGAATAAGGCGCTCCAGCGGGCTTGCGTCCAGCCGCACCAGCACGGTGCCTGCCGCCACGTTCTGGCCGTTCGGAACGATGGCCAGCACCGTGTAGGGTCCGGGGAACTCCTCCGGGACAATCTTGAGTTTGTGGCGCTTCACCACGTCCAGCGTGCCCTCGGCCTCAACGAGCACTTCCTGGTCAGCGCGCTGAGTCACCAGTGTCTCATCCTTGACTTCCGCGGCGGGCTTTTCCTCCTGCGCGGCTGCAACCGGCAGAGCCGCGAGCAGGAAAACGAGGAAAGCAGGAACTGGTATGTGTGCTTTCATGGCATCTCCAGGATCACCTTGTTCACCTTGTCCTTGTATTCCGCATTGAGTGTAAACGCTCTGGCGGCGCGTGACAGCGGAAAACGGTGGCTGACCAGGGCCTCCAGGTCCACCGCGCCGCGCGCGGCCAGCGCCACGGCGCGCGGGTACGTGAACTTCATGCGGCGGACGAAAAGCAGCGTCAGGCCCTTGCGCCTCGGGGTGGAGTGCTTCATTGTCAGCCGGTCGTCGCTGGAGATGCCAACGACTACCAGCGTGCCGCCGAACCGGCACATTTCCGCGGCCTGCTGTACCGTCTCGTCCGCCCACGCGGCTTCAATGGCCACGTCAACGCCGCGCCCGCCGGTGGCTCTCAGCACGCTTCCGACAGGGTCCTTGTTGGCGTCAATCGGGATGGCACCCAGCTTGGCCGCCAGCTTGAGGCGCCAAGGCAGCTTCTCGCTCACAAAGACAGGCGCCCCGCCGGCAAGGCTGACCGTCTGCAGGATGCACAGCCCTACGGGGCCGGCGCCGATGATCGCCACCGTGCTGCCCACGCGGACGCGGGCAAGGTCCGTCGCATGGAGCGCAATGCCCAGCGGTTCCAGCAGCACTGCCGTGGTGTCGCTTATCGTCTTCGGGACGGGGAAGCAGGTGCGTGCGGGAACGCGCACGTACTGCGCCATGCAGCCTGGGAGCGGCGGCAGTCCGCAGAAGCGCAGGTTCAGACACAGGTTCGGCACGCCGCGTTCGCACATTTCGCAGTGGCCGCAGAACTGCGCGGGGTCCACGGCGACCCGCGCGCCGGCCTTGAGCGGCTTGAACTGGCCGTCCAGCGCGTCCGCGCCTGTGGCTTCGACTACGCCGGCAAACTCGTGGCCGAGCACCTGCGCCTCTTCCAGCACCGTGTCGCCAATGCGCCCGTGCAGAAAGCCGTGGAGGTCGCTGCCGCAGATGCCCGCCTCGGTCACGCGCACCAAGGCTTCGCCCGGGCCGGGTTCGCCGGGGTATGGAATCTTCTCGACGCGCAGATCGCGCGGGCCGTGCAGGCGGGCGGCGAGAATTCTCTGTCTCATTCTGTCTGTGCCACCTTTAGCTGTGCGCCTTTGGTTTGCTCAAGGAATCGCCAAAGATCAGTGCAGAAGAAATGGTCAATGGTGCGGATGTGTTGTTTCAGGAGAGGGTCCGTTGCCATGTTCGGGCGAATGTCACAGTAATAGACGCCATCCAGCGGGTTCAGTTTCACGGTGTAGCCCTTGAAATGGCCAGGAAGGAATGTCGCGTTGATTCCATAGTGCCTGGCTTTCTTGGTGTTCTTTCGCTGAACGTCATTGAGGAAGATCGCGACGTGTGGCAGGCTGGTCTCTGTGAGCTTCGAATATAGAAACTTGTCAATGAATATCTTATCCAGACGGTCCTTGCTCGATGTCTTCACGCTGCCAATGGCTTTAACCACCTCCTCGAAGCGTATGATCAGATCATGCTGATAACTCATTCTGAACTGCTCAACCCCGTCAATCTGCACGGGGATGCTGACCGTTCCTGTCGTACAATCAACGCCAAGCGCAACAATAAGGAGTCTTATGAGCCTTTCAAAAAGGTCGCCGTTGATCTTCCGGGCCGTGTTGGACTTGCCAGCCGGCAAAGCATCTAAGGCAGCGCCGATGGTCTGCTGGATCGTATAGATCGAATTACTGATCACGGCGCGGCTCTGGGAATCTGAATCCGGAATGTCCCTGGCTGCCTTAATAGCAGGGAGGAACTCGGAGGTTATCCGGAAAGCGCTTTCTGCGTCGTACATTAGGTTCGCGTTGATGGGCCGGGTAATGTTGAAGCTGCCATCTTTCTTGTATTGATAGAAGCGGTACTGTTGCTCATTCTGCGATACGATGACCGCCTGGAGTCCGCCACTCGCGATGAACTCCAGGTAGTTCCTGCAGAACCGGAGGTAAGCCTGCAGGTCTTGGAAGTTCGCCTTGTCCGATGCGAAGTGGAGGAGTTCTTTCAAGTTCACCTTATGCTCTCTCTCCTCTCGGCGTTGCTCCGGTCGAACTCGATCCATTCCTCAATGGGCATCCGTCGCGCGCCTTCAATTCGTTGGATCGCCCACCCGTTATATTCCTCAGAGAGATCACACCCTAGCCACTTGCGGCCCAACTGCTCTGCCACCACCAGCGTCGTGCCTGATCCAGAAAAGGGGTCCAGAACCGTGTCGCCTTGCCGCGAGGCTGCCAGAATCAGCTTGCGGAGCAATTCTTCCGGCTTCTGGGTTGGATGCCGTGTCTTCTCGCCCATCCCATTGCACGTAGTGGGAATGTCAAGAACATCCTTAGGCTTGGCCCCCAAGGGGTTCGGCTCCCAATTGTCACGCTTCTTCCCGTTTCCGTATTGGCTCGTTTCAGCCTGCGGGTGGGAGGGGTACTTCAGCGTGTGATTTCCATAGGGTATTCGCACGGCATCAACTTGCAGATGAAAATCGGCACTCTTGCGAAAGTGCAAAATGCTCTCGTGAGATCGTCCCCAATCTCCTCCCAGGTTGGCCTTGTTGCGATAGTGCCAGACAATCCACCTACAGAAGTAGAAGAACTTGGAGGCGGGGTGCTTCAGATCAGCGAGAATCTCCGAGAAACCGCAGACATACATGGAACCCGATGGCTTCAGGACTCGGGCCGCCGGCTCAATCCAGCGCAGAGACCACTGGATGTAATGTTCCTGGCTCTCAAAACTGTCCCACTCCGCCTTCTTTATATTGTAAGGTGGATCGGCAAAAATGAGGTCCACCGATTCCGAAGGCAGAGAGGCCAGCCATTCCACGGAATCACCTTGGAACAGCTTGCCATTCGGGTGCTCATAATGGAGCCGGAATCCCGTTTCACCGCTGATTAGGTCATGCTGCCTGCCGTGTATCACGCTGTCAGGCGCAAAAAGGAAAGGCGCGTCCTCTTTCTTGACCTTTATAGGCATGAAGGTCCTCACGAATGCCTGTACACCTGCCAGCCCAGGTACTTGGTCAGCGCCTCCTCCACGGCGTCGGCTGTCTCTGCGGGGTTGACGGCGACGTGGTGTTCGTAGCCGTGCTCGCAGATGTGCCGCAGGAGCTTCTGCAGGTTCGGAACCTTGCACACGCCATAGCCGCCGAAAGTTTCCAGCTTGTCGTCGGTGAATTCGCCCTCGCCGACGTAGGCGCGCATAACGCCCGCGGTGTCGTCGGTGCTGACGCGCAGGTAGGTGAAGGGCTGGGCTTTCAGGCGCCCGACAATGGTGCCGTAACTGTTCTCCTTGCCCACCGCGCCGGCGATAATCTCCTGGTAGTCCATGACGGCGCTGCTGAAAAGGTCCTTGGGCAGGTTGCTGCAATGGAAGACCACGGCCTTGTCCGGGTCGTCGCCGCAGTTGTTGTTCCAGTCCACCAGCGCGCTGGGGCGGCCGCTGGCCTGGATGAGGATGTACATTGCCACCGCGCCCATGACGTCCACTTCGCAGCCGCTGGGCAGCAGCGCGTTGCTCAGCATGCTCATGCACGCGCACGGCACTATGCCGAAGTACTGCTCCATTGCAGTCCAACACTGTACGGCTGTGGCGTTCAGCCGGTTGGCCTTGATCCAATCGTCAATCGCAACGGCGAGTTTGGCCATCTTGAGCAGCGCGGCCTCGGGCACCTCGTGGATCTCAGTGTAGCCCTTGAGTGCCGCCAGCTTCTTCTTGACCTTGAGGTCTTTGTCGAGCAGCTTGCCTACCGAGCCCATGAGCTCGTAGAGATCGAGGGTCTCCACGGTGACACCGTAGTTCTGCAGCATCTTCTCGCTGTAGCGCACCGTATTGAATGCTTGGGGCCGTGCGCCCAGCGCGCCGACGCGCAGGTTCTTCAGGCCGCGCAGGATGCGGCAGACGGCGGCGAAGCGGGCCAGGTCTTTCAGGAAAGTCTCGTCGCCCGGCGCGACGGTGTGGAGCGTGGTCAGGCTGAAGGGGACATTGTACTGGCGCAGGTTGTTGCACACGGACATCTTGCCGCAGAAGGAATCGCGGCGGTCGGCGAGGGTCATCTTGCCCGGCGCGTCCGGGAAGGCCTGGACCAGGACAGGGACTTTCAGCGCAGACCACTTGATGGCGTTGGCCACGGCGCGTTCGTCGCCGAAGTTCGGCAGTGTGACCAGAATGCCGTCAATGGCGCCGGCGTTGGCCGCGAACAGCTTGGCGCATTTCTCGGCATCCTCGAGGCTCTCGATGCTGCCGTATTCGGTCTCCTTGGTGTTCAAGGCCACCACTTTGAAGCCGGCCTCCTGGAGTGCCTTCAGCACTTCGGCGCGGCCCGTTTTGCACAGATGCCCGGGGAAAAATCCCCGGTTGCCCACGATCAGCCCCAGCGTCACAGGTTTCATGTCGTCTCCTCCTTATCAAATGTTGCCGGCCGGCATTATACGTATGCTTGAGCCAGTGGCAAAGCCCCGAAAGCCAAAATCCGCTCGTTCTTGAAACCCTCTGAACTCTCTGTACTATGGCCGTAACCGTTCAGTCCGAGCCGCGACCGTGAGGGAGTCCCAAAGCGTCGGGACTTGCTTACGCGCGCGGCTCGGAGACTGAACGGTTGCGAAGGAGTCATTCATGCGGCACACGACCTGTTTCTGCGTGGTGTTGGCCTCGGCGCTCCTCCTGTGGGGCTGTGGCAAGACTGGGCCGGTTCAGCCAGAGGCAGCTCAGGGCGCGAAGAAGGCTGCCTCTCAGCAACTCTACATTGAAGTCTCCGCGCTCGGGAGCCTCGACTATTTCTACGACCACAAGCTCGGCATGAAGATGGCGGCTGGTGCGTTGGGTGTGCAGACCGATTATGTCGGCCCGGGTGACGATGACATAACGGGCGCGATGGTGATGAGTTTTGAGCAGGCCATTGCCAGGAAGCCTGACGGCATTGTGGTCGTGGGTTTTGAACCGTCTCTGAATGCCCTCGTTGACAAGGCCGTGGACGCGGGCATCCCGGTGGTCACGGTGGATGCGGACTTGCCGGGTTCCAAGCGCGTGGCCTTCGTCGGCACGGGCAACTTCCAGGCCGGCTTCCAGGGTGGGAAGAAA
>JBEKKG010000158.1:0-10854 GCA_050010835.1 Planctomycetota bacterium | reverse complement strand
CAGTAAATGCGTGGCCCAGAGCGTACCGCGGGCGTCCCGCCCGCCTTCGTCCTCGCGCCCTGCCGGCCTGCCACGGGCGGGCGGGACGCCCGCGGTACATTTGCTGACATGCACCCCTCAGCACATTCCGTTGGGCTTTTCAGGCTTGTCTGTTTCCTTCGGATTTCGGATTTCGAGCTTGGGGTTTAGTTCCAGCACTGCCCCCGCGATTGCGCAAGCCGCCAGCGCCGCCGTTTCCACGCGCAGGACATGCGGCGCCAGGCGCACGCGGGGAAGCCCCGCCGCATCCGCAGCCGCCAACTCCTCCGGCGCCAGTCCGCCCTCCGGACCGACTATCAGCAGCAGCGGCTGAGCGCACAGGAGCGCGCGTTTCTCCAACAGGGCCTCGGCCAGATACAAATCCGCGCGCGCATCCAGCAGGAAGCAGCAGGCGTTGGGCGCTTCTTCGGCCAAAAGCTGGCTGAAGGAGCACTCGGCCGCAATCTCCGGTTCATCGTTGCGTCCGCACTGTTTAGCCGCTTCCGCGGCAATGCGCCGCAGGCGGGCAAGCGACTCGGAGTCTTCGGCTTTGAGCACGACGCTACGCGCATAGCGGACTGGAAGGATGCGGTGGACGCCAAGCTCGGAGCATTTCTCCACGAGCAGCGCGGCCCGTTTGCCTTTCGGCCAGGCAGTGGCCAGGACGAGACTGCCGGCCGTTTCAGCACGGGCGCTTAGTGCAAGCAACTCGGCGCCCGGCCCCTGCGGCGTCTCGGCCAGCCTGGCCAAAGCGGACCGGCCGGCGCCGTCGAAGACCGCGATCTCCGCGCCGGCGGCCAGGCGCAGGACCCGCGCGTGCCGCGCTTCCGCCGCGGGCAAAGCCACGGCGTCGCCCGGCCGCAGCCCTTGCAACGATGCCACCCGAAAACGGCGCTGTCTGGCCATGCGCATCATCCTCGGGCAATGGCCGCCGCGCGCACCTCGCCAATCCCTGCCGCGGCCAAGGTGCGCGCGCACTCGGAGGCCGTCCCGCAGGTGGTGATCACGTCGTCAATCAACAGCACGGGCCTGCCCTTGCAACGCGCGGCGAGGCGCGGCGCGCAGACAAACGCGCCCTTCAGGTTCGTGCGGCGCTGCTCGTGGGAGAGCGTGGCCTGCGGCGCGGTATTGCGGACTTTGCGCAAGAGCCGGGTTTCAAGCGGCAGTCCCAGGCAGCGCGCCACAGTGGCGGCGATTTCCTCGGCCTGGTTGAACCCGCGGCGGCGCAACGCGCGCCGCGTCAAAGGCGCGGGCACGAGCAGCGTGCCTGGCGTCGCCAGGCCCGTGTCGCCTATGCGCTGCGCCAACAGTTGGCCCAGCGGCCGCGCCAGGTGCTGCCGGGCGCCGAACTTCAGGCCCAGGAGCAGGTCCCGCAGCGGCCCGGCCATGTAGTGCGCGACCGCGCAGGCTGCCTGCACGAAGGCCGGCGCGTGAGCGCGGCACGAAGGGCATTCGCGCACGACGCCCTCGCCTTCACCCACGCCGGCGCCGCAACGTGCGCAGCGGTCCGCGCCCAGCCACTTGATCCGTTCCGCGCAGCCACGGCACAACGCCGTATTGGTGGCGCTCGGCAACGGCGCGCCGCAGGAACAGCAGTGCGGCGGAAAGAGCAAGTCCAGCGCCGCCACCAAGTGGCCGGCCAATTCACGCCGCCACGCCGGCGCATTGGCGGCGGCCACTGGCAACGGGAACAGAATGCGCTCCATTGACGGAGCGAGAACAGTGCCCATGACCGGAGAAAGGATATGCTCGCGGGGCAGGAACATGTAGCGAAAATTCAAGCCCCTGGATCCCTGGGTGCCTGGCGGATTCGGCGCGCCCCCTCTCCCCTTGCGGGAGAGGGCCGACGTGAGCGAAGCAAACGCGGGGAGAGGGGTGTCGTGCCCCTCCCCCTGCCCCCTCCCGCGAGGGGAGGGGGAAAAACGGCCCGCCTATAGTGTCATGCTCCTGGATTCCCTGCGGGCCGGCGCCTTTTCTGCCGATAATTTCTAAGAGCTTACTTGGGACAGCCTTGTGCCGCCTCGTGAGCAAGTGTCGAGCCCCGGAGAAAAGGAGTGAGGGTTATGGCGTCTTCAGCAACCGCAAGCGTCAATGTGGCGTCTGTGCCTTCTGTCTTGCGCTGTGCAGGCGTGAGCGAAACGCCGGGCCAGCGCCCCGGAAGAAGCAGTGGCAAGCTTATCTTCAGGGCGGCGGCGAAAGCAGCGGAGTTCTCTGACCGCTTGTGCGCCCACTATCGGGAAACGCGGCGGATAGCGGTGGAGATTCCTTGTGACATTCGCCTGGTGCTCAGCGATGGAGCGTTGTTCGATGCGGGCAGCGCCGTAGTGAGGAACATTTCGCCGTCCGGCGCCCTGGTCTCGGCAATCAGGCTGGAAAAGGGCTGTTATCCTGCGCGGCCGTTCAAAGTTGTGCTCATCCTGAAGAACGATGAATACAGGGGCATCGGTATCGAAGCCACACCCATGCGGATCACCGCGGAGGCCGCCGGCCTGGGCGTCAGATTCGACGAAGTATTCGTGAACGTGGAACCGTAGCCAGCCAGTCCGAGCCGCGACCGTGAGGGAGCGGACATTGCCGCTTGCTTACGCGCGCGGCTCCGAGACCGAACGGTTGCGTTTTTAGGGAAAACACAGGAATTCGGCCGCGCGCTGTATACAATACCTGCGCTGGGGGCAGGGGAAGGGCACGCGCTGGGAGCACCCGTGAAGATACTCGTTCTATCGGATTTCCATCTCGGCATTCCCGCCTCTGGCATGGGCGCACTCCTTGGCAGCATCCGGCACCTGGCCAGGCAATATGACCGCGTGATTCTCAACGGCGATACCTTGGACCGCTATGAGGCCCCGCACTGCACCTCAAATGCTGAGGCACTGCTCAAGGACGTTTTGGATGCGTGCCAAAGCCGCTGCGGCCCTCCGGAGCTGCTCATGGGCAACCATGACCCGGCCATTTCCGAACTTCAATGGGTGTATCTGGAGCAGTCGCTCACGCTGATATTTCATGGGGACTGCATTGCAGACTGCACGCACCCCACCAAACGGGAGGAACAAGCGCTGGCGGCAGTACTGCGGGAGCGCTGGTCCCAACTGGGCGGGCGGCCCAAGAGCTTTATGGAATTAAGCGACATATTTCGCAGGACGCAGGCCCAACACCTGCGGGAACACCCGATGGCCCGCGAGCCGCGGGGCAAGCTGGCCTACTTGGCAAGTGTAATCCTGCCGCCGCAGAAGCCGTTTCACATCCTGCAATACTGGCGGCGCGCGCCGCGCCTGGCGGCCCGTTTGGCCGCGGCGTTCCCCAAGCCCGTGCGCCATGTGCTGGTCGGCCACACACACAATCCCGGCCGCTGGGAACTTCAAGGAGTAACAGTGCTCAATACCGGCAGCTTTATGCCGCTGTCAACTCCCCATGCGGCCAGCATCGAAGGAGAGAAAGTGTTGCTGCAGCCGCTGCTGCCGCTGTTGCGCTCCACGCGCACCTATTCTTTTCCCGCTGACGCACCTGCGATTGGTTGATTGCGACAACGACTTCTTGCCACAGAGAACACAGAGGACACAGAGAATACGGAAAGAAACAGCAAAATAACCTCTGTGTTCTCTGTGGCCTCTGTGGCTAATCGTTCGTAGTAGTATTGATGATGCCGGACTGCGGAGCGTCTCTTGTTTTATGCCAAGGCATGGTCTCCGCCCCCAAGTTCTCATGGGGGTCTGTTGTCTTCTTTTAGCGCCGGACTTGCTGAGTCCGGTCCTGGGAGGCGAGATTCAGGCAGAGCCCGGCGCGCTCAAAGTTCCCATTGACACCCCAAGAGACCGCCGCCCCGGACAGGCCGCCGAACAAGCTGAACTGGCGCCGGCCAGCCTGGGGCTGCAAGTACATGAGCGCCTGGTTTACGATATCCGGGTCAATGGCGTTCCCGCGGGGAAAAGTCTGCTTGAGGTGTTGAGGGTCGAGGGCGAGGAGAAAGGTCCGCAAGTCTGGGTCGTCGAGCTGTACACGCGCTCAAACCGCGCGGTCTCCTGGTTCTTCTATGACGTGGACGACCGCGGGTATTCCAAGATAGACATGAAGGGCGGCTTCAGCCGCTTTTACTCCATGCGCAAGGAGGAGGGCGCAATCAACACCAACGAGAGAATGCTCCTAACCTATGATATCGGCAGCATGGAGGCGGTCTATGAACGCCCGCGCCCGGATGGCCAGCGGCGCGCTTACAGGATCCCGCTCACAGGCAAAGTGCTCGACCCTCTCGCCGCGATCTACTATCTGCGGGCGCGGGCCTTGAACCTGGCCAGCCTGCAACCGGGCGCTATGGTTTATCTGCCCATTTGCGCCGACGGCCGGGTTTGGAATACGGCCCTCAAAGTAAAAAGCCTGGTGCCGACAGACGCGGGCTATCTCAAACAGCGGCCCTGTGTGGTTTTTGAGCCGGAAGCCGAGTTCAGGGGGCTGTTCGAACGCAAGAGCAGTATGCTCATCTGGGTTGACGTGGCCACCGGCATCCCGCTGAAGATGGCTGTTGAAATCCCGATTGGGCCGGCGGAAATAACATTGCAGGAAGCGAAGCGGTCGCCCCTGCCGGAAAAGTGAGTAGTACCAGCATTAGTTCCGGTTCTGCTAATAACCTACGACTGCAATGTCCTCTTTCCGCTCGCAACTGCGGAGGCCGCGGCCAACCTCGGCAACGCGCCGCAGAACGGAGGCATCAAAATAACGTGCACCGCACTTGCCGCAGATGCCGATCGGGACACGCTCCAGGATGACGAAAGTTCCCTTGTGACGGAACGCTTCCCGGTCCATCAGGTGTTCGGCCACCTTGCCGCCACAGTGTTCACAGTCGAAATCGTACATAGATCACCTCGACAACTGGTACACCGTTATTACGAGCGCTTGCCCATTGGCCACAAAACGCACAACTGCTGCCACGGGAGTGACCTCGTCGCACGCCTTTCCGTGTACTACGTAACGCGGGCCGCGCAGATCGTCCGTCAGCACTTGGTGAATTCTGCCTGTCAGAATGGCGGACTCTACATCAAGCACGTCGAGCTTGTCTGCATCCATCTCCAGGTAGGCGTGTTCCGTCAACGCGTATCGCTGATCGAGCACGGCTCGTCGTATGCGCTCTAACGCTCCGCCTTCCATTGCTGTGAGGCCACTCCCCCTACCACGGATGGTGGCTCTGTGTCTCTGCGGCGAACAATGCGGTCTAGTGCCTGCTCACTGACAGCTTCTCGCAGATCTTTTGCGCGCCCTTCAGCTTAGGTTCCAGCTCAAAAGCCTTTCTGAGGTGAAAGCGGGCTTTCTTCTCGCAGGCGCCCTTATAGTAGCTCTCGGCGATCTTCTTGTGCAGGTAAGCCTCGGTCTTCTTGCTGACCCCCATCGCCATCACCTTCTCGTACACTTTTACGGACTCAATGGGTCTGCACCGGCGCGCCACTTTCTTGCAATATATGTCGCGGATGCGGTCCTTTACCTCATCGAGGAAGAAGCGCATCGGCGAATTGCGTTCCGCATTGTACACATTCTCATAAAAACGGAGCGCGGCCTTCCAGTTGCCTTGCCGCTCGTATTCTTCGCCCATGAGGAACTGGCAATCGAGGTAATCTTTCTGGTCGAGATACTGCCACACCTCGAAGTTCTCATCGCGCTTGCGCATGCGCTCGTAAATCTCGATGGCGTCGCGCGGCTGGTCATTCAGCAGATTGTAGAGAATCAGACGCGACTGCGCGGCGGGGTCGTCCATGCGCTTGGCCAGATTCTCGCGATACGGGTCTTGATAGGCCTTAAGGAACGGGCGCAGCTTCTTGTCGTACTCGGCCCTTTCCGAGTCGTTCATGAGCGTATCGTAAGCCTTTAGAATAACGCGCATCTTGGCTTCCGCCCATTTGGTGCGCGCAGCGTTATGGTCTGGATGATACTTCTTGGCCAACCGCCGGAACGCCACCTTGATCTCGTCGCGGGTGGCCTCAGGCTGGAGCTCCAGAACCTCGTAATAGTTGATCATCCCCGAGATCACTGCCACCTCCTAACGGCTCCGCACGCCCAAGCTAATCGTCGCTGCGGATGCCATTCCAATCAAACCAGACGGTGCTGGGGCTCCACGTCCCAGCAGCGCGGGCCAGATTTCAAGGCCATCCCCGAAGTTCACCTCTCCCACGCTAACGGTATTTTAGGAGAATTTTCACGGAAGTAAAGACTTTTGTTGAAAATAAAATGAAAACCGCATATAAGAATATAAGATGTGTTTGGTATTAGGCTTATGCACTATTACAAACGAGATGCACTCGTGCATTGCACAAGTGCAGCAGCAACGCAAGTGAAAATGTGAGCCCGCACCGCCGGTCTCGCCAAGTCGCCTGTCACTACAAGGTCTGGTAATCTTGCAGTCCGAGCCGCGACCGTGAGGGAGCGGAAATTGCCGCTTGCTCACGCGCGCGGCTCGGAAACTGGACCACTACAAGGTCTGGTATTTCCTACAGGCATAGACGATCATGTTGGCCTCAGTCTGCCTGTTAAGGACGGCCTTGTTGCCTGGGTCTTCCCGCAACGCCTTATCGTAAAGCGCCACTGCTTCTTCCAGGAGTTTCAGGGTTTCCTTCAGGACATCGTTGTTGCTCTTGTTGTCCTGGCTGCTCTTGTTAGTGCCGAGTCTGAAGCGCCTGTATGATTTCATCCCCTCATCGAATTTCGTATTGGCTTGCTCAACAATCGCGGCTGCGGCCCCGTGGCCCTGGACGCCTTCATTCTCGACGACAACCTCAATCTGCTCGATCTGCTCGCCCGCGTTTGCCATTTCCTTGGCAGACGACAACTTTACATCCGCCTTTTTCGCGGCTGCCACGGTGTCAGGCCTTCTGACCTCTTTGAGCGTGGACTTGAAGTCTTCCTTGATCTTGGCCAACACCTGAATGTTGAAAGCCTCGACCTCGTCTTGGGCAACCTGGTAGTCGGGGAACATCTTGAGCAGTTTGTTCAGTTCCGCAGTCGCGAAGCGTTTGGCGCGTCCTGCGGCCAGCATCAGTGAACACTGGTCTATGGTGCGGCGGATCCTTTCCTTGCGGAAGCTGTCGCCCAGATACGGATCGGCAGCGTGTCCGGGACCTCCGTTGTATGCCCGATTGAGATAAGCCATGCATTCCTTGGCCAAACCCAGGCGCTTGCTGATGTATACCAGATCGTAATAGTCCGTGGACCGCTGAATCGAGGCGCTGCTTTCGATCTGGCCCAGCATCTGGAGGAACTCCTCCTGCCGCTGCTGCCTGGTAACGGGGACTATCTTGGCGATCTCAGTCTTGGGCAGCGGAAAGCTGGCCTCGCCGGTCGTGGCCGGGTTGTCATGCGGGACCCGGATCAGCACGAACTCAGTCTCTGTTTCAGCTTTCTTCAGCCCCTGCATCTCCCTGCCGTCATTCATCTGCAGGACGTAGGACGTGTCCGCCAAAGCGAATCTCGAGACGGGGATGTGGCGCGTAGCCTTGTTGAATTCCTCGGCCTTCTTCTCCCAGCCCTGCACTTCGGACCTCACAGCCGGGCTGATCTTCTTTTGCGCGGCTTCCTGGAACAACTCCGCCGCCTTGCCGAACTCAAGCTGCTCCACCAACTCCGCGCCTTGTCCGATCAAGGCCTTCACCGCCGCATCGTCCGTGGCAGGCTCAACCTTGGCCAGGACCTCGGCTGGAGCAGCGCGCTTGGTTTCGGCCTCCGGCAATATGACCTTCTGCGCCGGCGCTGGTGTCGGCTCTGCCTGCTTCACCGCCACCGGCGGTTGCGGCTTGGGCGGGGGCGCAACCACTACAGGCGGCGGCTGGCGGTTCAGCAGCGCGATGATCTGGTCTTTATAGACAATCCCCAGGCCCGTCGCCACGCCCAGCACAACCACGCCGAGGAAGTACTTTATGAGCCGCGCTGTGCGCCGCCGTGCTTCGCGCGCCTCCCATGCTTCCCGCCGCATTCTGGCGCCTGCGTCCTGCTCCGGTTCCCGCTTCCGTTGTTCAGCCATTTCCCAAAACCTCGCTCCTTATCTTAGACGACAAATCCCCAAAAGTATAACGCAAAAAGCCCACTTTCCTTTGGCGAATCCTTTGCTTTCTTGATTGTAAAGGGGCATGCTGGCGGCGTCCACCCAAGAAGGCTGCCAGTTTTGTGTACTGGCTGTGGCGGAAATTTGGAGTGCTTTGCCCTCTCCCCCGTGGGGAGAGGGCCGACGTGAGCGAAGCGAACGCGGGGTGAGGGGGCAATGGGGACGTCCCAACCACCCCCTCACCCGCCGCGCCTGCGGCGCGGCACCCTCTCCCCACAGGGGAGAGGGAAACGAGGAAGCGCCTGTGCGCAGTTGTTGGAGCAACCCTTACCTCTTGCTGCTGGCGCCCTTGTATGGCGCGGCCTTGTGGGCCTGGTGGCGCCGGCAGCACTCGCTGGCACTCGCTTTCCGCCGCCGGACAGCCACAAAAGCGCTGCTCCATGCCGCCGCTGCTCTCAGCCTTCTCCTTGCCGCGGCAGGACTCCAGGTTCCAGCCCATGCGTCGCGGCAGACAGTTGTGGCCGTGGCGGATGTCAGCGCGAGCGTCTTTGACCTGTCCACCCAGTCAGCGCGCCTGAGCGAAGCGTTGGCGGCGCTGGACCCGCAGGCGGCCCAAGCGGCCATTGTCATCTTCGGGCGCACGGCCGGCTTGGAGCGCGCTTTGAGTCCTTTGGCCAGGGACCAGCGGGGCCGGACAGCCGCTTCCCCAACGGCCGGAGATTGGTATCTGTCCCCGCCGGGAGCCGTGGACCTGGCCAGGCCGGCGACCATCGTGGACCGCTCTGCCACGGATATCGGCAGCGCGCTCAACTTCGCGCGCGGCCTCTTTCCAGCGGAAAGCGGCCCAACCGCGCGCGCCATTTTGCTGCTCAGCGACTTCCGGGACACCTGCGGTTCCGCCGGCGCCGCAGCGGCAGCCTTGTCAGGCAGCGGTATTGACCTGCTGGCCTGTCCCGCGGCACTGGGGCCGTCGGCGGACGTGCGCATTGACGCGCTGAACGTGCCCCTGGCCGGCCGCTTGGGCCGCGATCTGCCGGTGGAAGTGACCGTGGCCGCGCAGAGCCCGGCCACGGTGCGAGTGGCTGTCTGGAAAAAGGGCAGCGGCGCTGAAGACACGCCGGTGGACTTCAAGACAATTGCTCTGGCCGCGGAACCGGGCGCGGCGCGCACGGAAATCCGCAGACAGGTGCGCGTGCTGGACCGGCCGGCCTCGCCGGGGGTGGCGGTCTATACCGCGCGCGTCAGCGCCGCGGAAGGCGAGTTGCCCGGCGACATTACTCTGAACAACGAACTCTCTGCCGCCGTGCGCATCACCGGCGTGTCGCGCTGGGCGGTGCTCACGCGCGCCGGTTCCACCCTCGCGCAGTTGTGCGCGGACAAGGCCCAGCCGCTGGGCGTCGAGGCCGCCATGTTCACAACCGCGGATCTGCCCCGGCATGTTGCGGCTTACGATTCCTACGCCGGGATTCTGGTGGATGGGCTTTCCGCCGCGGAACTCCCCGAAGGCCCCGCGCTCCGTGCTCTGGCCGGCGCCGTGGACAATGGCAAAGCCTTGGTGGCGCTCGGGGGTGAACAGGCCTTTGGCGCCGGCGGGCATCGCGAAGGCGCCTGGGAGCAGCTCCTGCCCGTGGAAATGACTCCTGAAGACGACCGCACGCGCGCAGTGCTCTTCATCATGGACGTCTCCAAGTCCATGGAGGAGCGCATGGGCAGGGACCGCAGCGGCGTGCGCAAAATTGACTTCGCTTCCGAGCAGCTTGCGCTGGCCGTGCAGAAGCTCAGGCCCCCCGACCGCCTGGGGATGATCGCTTTCTCCGGCGCGGCCGAGTTGGTTGCGCCGCTCTCAGCCGAACCCGGCCGCTCCGCCTTCCTTGCGGCAGTGAAGAACCTGGCCATTCTGTCCAACACCGACCTGGTGCCTGCGTTGCGCCAGGCCCGCGTGGTCCTGAATGCGGACAACGCCGAAGAGCAGCTCGTGGTCCTGCTCAGCGACGGCGTGCAAACGGTTCCCAGGCCCGAGGCTGAGATCCTCCAGGCTGCCAAGGACTTGTGCCCTTTGCCGCAAGACCCCGCCAAGCCGCGCCGGCCCGTGCTCTGCACCTTCGGCATTGACGTGGACGCCAAGGATGCCGACCCCGCGGGAGAGAAGCTTCTCAAGGGCCTGGCTGCGGCTGGCGGCGGGAAGTACTTCCCTGAGTTTCTCAAGCTGGGCGAGAGATTGGAGCAGGCGCTGATTGGCGCAAAAAAGGACTTCTACGTGCGCAGGGAACCGTTTGTAATGCGGCCCGCATACCAGCACCCGCTGCTGGCGGCCGCCGGCATTCCCCTCACCCCACCCTCTCCCCAGCGGGGAGAGGGTAGGGTGAGGGGCGGCCAGGAGGCGGTCCTGCCGTTTCGTCTTAACTCTAGTAAGCCAAAGATGACATAAAGAAGCCATGATGATTTCAAAAAGATGTCCTTATGTTTCCCTTATGACATTCCTTATATCGATCGGGGTGGGAGGCGCTTGGAGCACGGGGCGCATACAGGAAGCGCCATGAGAAGTCCATTGGAGGCCTGCTAAAATCTCACTACGCCTTCCCCGCGCCGATCGAGCAACGCATCTCTTCAGTGGGATGGCGGCGCCGGCTGCGGTAAGGCGAGCACATTCCATTTGAGACGGTGGCGCGGCGCCGGCAGGATTTCCGGGCACCCCGTCCGAATCGAGAGGAAACTAGGCCGATTGGCTGGTAGCTACATTCCCGTGCGTTCTCCCTTCGCCGCCCTGCGCTCGCGCGGCTCAGGGACGCGTGTGCTTCTATTTGTGCTCGAGTGCGCTCTGG
>JBEKKG010000157.1:0-10897 GCA_050010835.1 Planctomycetota bacterium | reverse complement strand
CAGCAAATGTACCGCGGGCGTCCCGCCCGCTCGTGGCAGGCTGGCAGGGCGCGAGGACGAAGGCGGGCGGGACGCCCGCGGTACGCTCTGGGCCACGCATTTACTGACATGCACCCAATTCCCTTCCTTTTCGGATTTTGTGTTTCTTGCCCCCGATATTCGTTTAGTCTAATAGCGGGCTGGTGTCCGCCCGCGGGTTCGGAGAGTTGTTTATGTATCGCAGCACAATGTCCCTGGCCGCCCGTTTCATTCTGCCTTCCGCCTTCTGCATTCTGCCTTGCGTTCAGGCCGCCCAGCAGGATGACGCCGTCGCCTGGGGCCGTGAGAACATCGCCGCGGGCAGGTATGCGGAAGCGGAAGCGCTGCTGCGCGCAGCTCTGCCCAAGCTGGTGCAAGACAGCCCGGAACAACGCGCCGCCACCGCGGTGCTGATCACGGCCCTGCGCATTCAGGGCAAGCTGAAGGACGCGCTCGCTTTTTGCGACGGGCTGCTCAAGGCCCAGCCCGACGACAGCGCCGCAATCTTGCTCAAGGCTGAACTGGACTGTGAGACCGGCAACTACAAGCCGGCCCGCGAAGCCTACGACCGGGTGATCGCCAGGGAACCGGCCAACGAACGCGCTTGGGCCTTGCGTTCCCTGGTGTTGCGGACGCTGGGTGACAAGCAGGCGCTCAAGAAGACTGCGGACCACTTCTTCGATCTGTACGAGAGCAAGAAGACGTACTTCAATTCCGAGGACGTCAAAGACCCCCTGGAGCTGGCATACATTGGGCTGGGTGTTCAGGACGAAGACCCCAAGTCCGCTTTTGAGACCGCCTACGTGATGGCCGAGGAGCTTGTCCAGGCGCGGAAGAGCGACACGCCGGAAGTGTATCTCTGGTCGGCCCGCCTGGCTCACGACAAGTACGCCTTCGGCATGGCCAACGACCGCTACAAACTCCTCCTGGGCATCCGGCCGCGCTTGCCTGACGGCCTGGCCGGCCTGGCCGCCATCGTTCTGCAGACCATGCACAAACTGGATGATGTGGAAAAGCTGCTGAAGGACGCGCTGGCTGTCAACCCCAACCACGTGGAGTCGCACCTGCTCTACGCCGCCATTGACCTCGAGGAAGACAAGTACGAAGAAGCCCAGCCGCATCTGGAGGCTGCGCTGGCTGCGAACCCGAACGACCGCCACGGCCTGGCGCTGCAAGCCTTCTACTATCTCGACACGGCCCAGCCGGAGAAGGCGGCCGAGATCGAGAAACGCGCCTTGGCTATCAATCCCCACTGCGCCGACTTCTACTGCGACCTGGGCGAAATGATGGAGAATAAGCGCGGCTTCAACCTGGCCCCGGATTATTACCGCAAAGCCCTGGCTTGCGATCCCGAGCACTGGCGGGGTTATTACGGCCTGGGGATGAACACTTCACGCCTGGGCGCGCAGGGCGAGGATGAAGGCAAGGTGCTGCTGAACAAGGCCTTCAGCAAGAACAAGTTCAACCTCTGGGCCAAGAACATGCTCGTGGCGCTGGATCAGATAGACGGCGCCCGGCCGGAACTGGGCGACCCTGGCACACAGGCCCCCAGATACGCGGAAGTGAAAACCAAGCACTTCATCCTCAAATGCTTTGGCAAGGAAGCGTCTATCGTGCAGCCGTATCTCGAAGAGTGGGCCGAGTCGGCTTACAAGCGGCAGAAAGAGATGTTCGGCTTTGAGCCGCAAGGGCCGTTGACCATCGAGTTGTGCCATGACATGACGATTCAGTCCGCACGCACCGTGGGCCTGCCCAACCTGGGAGCGCTGGGCGTCTGTTTCGGCAAGCTGTGTACCGTCGTCTCGCCCCAGGAATCCAAGGGCGCGGAGAAAGAGCATCCGTTTGACTGGCGCAAGGTGCTGGAGCATGAATTCGGACACGTCATGGCCTTGCAGTTGAGCGCCTTTCGCGTGCCGCGCTGGTACACCGAAGCGCTCTCCACGTACCTCGAGGACGATAACCGCATCGAGTCGGACCCTATGATCGCGGACGCCATCGCCCATGACAAGCTGAAGGACCTTGAGCACATGAACGAATACTTCCGCACCAACCCGCTCATGGCCTACGTGCACGGGCGGTACGTGATCGAGTACCTCGCGCACAACTTCGGCTTCGAGGCGCACGTCAAGGCGCTCAAGCTCTTCGCGGAAGGCAAGAAGCTCGCCACGGTGCTGCCGCAGGTCACAGGCAAGACTTTGCAGGAACTGGATGGCGGACAGCTTGTTTTCCTCAAGGAAGCGCTCGCGGAACTCCGCCCGCACCCCACCGTGGACAAGGCGGCGCTGGCGCTGCTGGAGTTGGCGGCGAACAAAGAGGATGCCCCGGCCAAGGCCATCGCTGAGCTGGCCCGCGCGCGTTTCGCCGGCGGCCACTACGAAATCGCGGCGGACCTCGCGCGCAAGGCGCTGGCCAAGGACCCCAAATGCGTGGAGGCGCTGCTCGTCCTCGGCCACTGGGCCTACGAGCGCAAGGACTACGAAACCGCCAAGGCGCGCTACCTGGAGGCCGTAGGGTCTCCGTTGAGTTTGCCCCGCGGTCCGGAGGCCCGCGCTACTTTTCCAGCCTGGCTGCGCCTGGGCGCGTTGTTCAAGAAGGAAGGCAAGACCTCCAAAGCCATCGAAGCCTTCGAGGCGGCGCGCAAGCTCCACCCCCGCTACATCGGCCCGGACAATCCGCACCACGAGTTGCCCGGGCTGTATGAGGAACTCGACCCGCCCCAGCCTGAAAAAGCCATGCAGGTCTGGCGCGCCTGCGTGCGCGTCCATCCCGAGGACGCCGAGGCGTCGCTCAAGGGCCTGCTGATTGCCATGAAACTGAAGGATTACGCCGCGGCGCTCGAACTTGCGGCCGCGCACAATGAGGTTGATCCATACAATGGCGAAGTCCATCGGCTCGCCGGCCAGGCCGCGGTGGCGATGAAGGACTATCCGTCCGCCGCGCGCGAGTTGGGCGTGGCTGTGGCCCTGAACCATGAGGACGTGGATGGCTGGGTGGCCCTGGCGCGCGCGCGGAAGGAACTGGGCCAGCTTGACGCGGCGCGGCTGGCCGTCCAGCAGGCGCTCGACATTGACGCCACTTGCAAAGAGGCCAAGGTGTTGCGGGAGGAACTGAAATAAGGTGTATTGTAACCGTTCAATCCGAGCCGCGACCGTAAGGGAGCGGTTCCATCGCCCCCATTCTTCCTATGTCTCCCATAGCACCTGCAGGAACGCTCCCGGTGTCCGCTTGCTTACGCGCGCGGCTCGGACACTGACCGGTTGCGGTGTATTCAAATCAGGGACCTGCGGTGACTGCCGCCCAGCGTCCGCTGTTTGAAAACTGGCTGTCTGTCCCCGCTGGGACGTGCTGGAGAGCGACTTCGTGGTTCATGTTCGGCGCCTGGCAGTTCATGCCTTCTTCCCCTCTCTGGTTTGCATCTTATCAAGTGCCTTGGCGGCCGATCTGGGAGGCCTGACCAAAGAGGGCAAACTGGCGCCCGAGTGGGTGCCCAGCCTCGGCGCAAAGAGCATCGGCTCCATCACCACCGTGTGTTTCCCCGGGGGCGCGTCAGATGCGCAGGCCCTGCCGGACTCCGTCCTGCTTCAGGCCGAGCCGCGCATGCACGCGCTGGTCCGGCGCAACAACGATCTGCGCGGCACGGACGTCAACCCGTTGTATGCGGCCGTCCTGCTCAGGACCCAGCCGGGTTCCGAGGGCCCCACCGTGCCGGGAATGTACCTGTACTGGGACAACTACGATTACCTCTCGATCCGCGGCACGGGCGAGGGCCACGTGTACTGCCATGCGGTGGTCCGCGGCGCCGTGGTCCGCGAGTATTCATTCTGGAACGTCATGCGGGAGCTGCCGTCCGGCGACTGGAGGAAATGGCGGGAGTCCTGGTTCCGCATCCAGCTCGTCTCTCGCAACGCCGTCTTCTACATGAGCTCCGACGGCCTCAATTGGCACAAACTGGGCGAGGCCGGTTGCCGCCCGGGCGAACCCGGGAAAGAACCGCGCATGATAATTCTCGGCCGCGGCTGGCCGGGCGAAGGCCAGACCGGCCGGCCCGAAATGTGCAACGACTATTACCCCGACGGGAACAAGCAGCTCTCCAAAACGTTCTTCACCAGGTTCTCGATCACTGACAACGTGCCCATTGTGGGGGAGATACCTGCCTTCGACAAAAAGGAGACTTGGGAAAAGACCCTGGCGGCCCTGGAGGCAGACGGTATTCCGCGCTCCTGGTCCTTCCTGGGCCCTATCTCGTCGAAGGACATCCCCATCAGAAAACTGCTTGGCCCGGACCTGAGCGACGATTGGACCACGCCGCAGAAAGATGCCGGCGGCAACCCCCTCAAGAGCGCTTCCTGGACGGTTCCGGGAGGCGAGCCGCACGCAGGCGAGGCGGCTCAGGACGCCAAGGAGGAAGAAGCGCTCGACGGCTATGTGGACCTGGCTGAACACGTTGGCCAGGCGGCGCAATCGCTGGCCTGGGCGAAGGCGGAGGTCAACTGGCCCGCGCGCGGCAACGCGCTGCTCTGGTTTGGCAGTTCCGACATCATCTCGCTGTACGTCAATAACCAACTCGTCCATGCCGACGCCGACGAATGGAACGACCGCCGCGCCTTCAAGGACCGCTTCTGCGTTCCCGTCGCCCTGAACAAGGGCCGGAACACGCTCAAAGTCCGCTGCCGCCAAGCCCGCGGCGAATGGGGTTTCTATCTGCGGCTGGAACGCAACGATCCCGCCTATCGCGCCCGCCTGCTCGAAAAGCTGTTGGAAGCCTTCCCTGAGACCGCCGCTGCGGCCCCAGCCCCTGCCGAAAACTGGCGGGCGGCCCAGGCACGCCACGAGATCGTGCGCTGCTACCAGTCCCTGGGCGATTACCGCGGCGCGCTCTCGGCCTGCGACAAGGCCCTCGCCGCCTTCGCCCATGATGACGAGAACCGCCTGCAGGCTTTCGAGACCAAGCTGCACTTGCTGGAGTTCCTGCGCGACGCCGACAATCTGGTCAAGGCGGGCGAGGAGTACCTCGCGGCCCACTCCGGAACCGCCGGCGCGGCCAGCGCCATGCGCGCCGCGCTGCGCGGCGACGCCCTGGCCGGGCGGGCCGAAGCGGCCCAGAACCGCGCCAAACGCTTCTGTGCCGGCCTCGCGGACTCCGCTGTCATCGAGCGCACGTACCGCGATCTGGCCGTGGCCTTCAAGGAGGCCGGCGACAATGAGCATCACTTGTGGACGCTCGACAGCCTGGCCGACCAGGCCGGGGTAGAGCCGCTCGCGCGTGCTCAAGCGGCCATCGAGAGCGCCGTGAGCCGCTGGGCGCTCGAACGCCAGCGGGTCGCCTTGCAGCCCGCCCAGCCGCTCGATCCCGGCAAAATGAGTTTGGCGTGCCGCTCCGCCGCCAAGGCCCTGGAGATCCTGCCCGGCGCAAAGAATCCTATGGCCGCGGCGCTGGCCCGGGACGCGGAAGCCGACCTGAAAGCCGCCAAGCCTGAGCAGGCTATGGCAGGCTACTGGGGCGCGCTGCTGCTGGCCCTGTGCGCTTCCAACCACGAGGCCGCGCCTTACCTCAGTTTCAGCAAAGCCTTCAAGATTGCCGTGCCGCAGAAGGACAAGGATGGCAAGCCGCTCGAAGACCCGAATCTGTTCAGGAAAGTGCTCTGGAAGGCGGTGGCCGCCGCACTGGGCGACCCGGCCTGGACCGGCAAATGGCGCTTCGTCGGCTTCACACTCGAACCGACCGCCAACCTCCGTACGCCCCTGGAGCCTGAACGCGACCCCGGGAAGAGCGACTACGGCCAAGGCCGGCGCTGGCAAGAGCTGGATCTCGAGCCGGACCCCTTCCCCGATGTGTACCGCGGCAACTGCGATCTGGGCATTGACCTGAAGAAATGGTCGGGCACTGCGCAGGTGGGCTACGTGGCCCGCGATTTCGAGGTCTCCGCCGCCGCGCCGGGCGAGAACACCACGACGCTGCGCCTGGGCGCGTGCGGCTCCTGGTTCGCCTGGGTTGACGGCCAGCCTGTTGGGGAGAACACGAATGTTGCAGGCTTCCGCTTTGAGGAGAGCCGTGTCCAGTTGAACCTCTATCCCGGCAAGCATCGCCTGCTGCTGAAACTCGAAGCTCCGCCCGAAGGCCCCTTCGCCTTCCGCGCGCGCCTGAGCCACGAGCCGGAACTGGCCGCGCACCTGCTGGTGCAGGCGTTGACTGTGCGCCAGTTCCCGCGGACCATCGCCGACAGGCGGCAGGACTTGCAGTGGCTGCTGGGTTTCATGCAGGCCGCCGGCTTCCTCACGAAGGGCAGCGGCAACGAAGTTCCTTACCTGCTGGCGAACATCATCAGCCAACTCTACGCCGATACCCCCGCAGGCCGTCTGGAGCCGCTGGGCTGGGCTTGCGAACGCATGAGAGATGCGGCGGATTCCGCGCAGACCGTGGCCGCCATGCAGAAGCTGATCGCTCTGCTGGAGACCATTCCCTGGTACGCCGACAGGGACCGCCAGGTCAGCGACCTGTATCTCAGGCTTGCGCTGGCCCTGGTCAGCGAAGGCCGGCCCGCGGAGGCGGACGGCGTCCTGCGCGACTTCTGCGCCCATTATTCCCACGTTCGGGATTTCTACTTTCAGGCTTTGACCCTGCGCGGCAGCTTGCGCCGCGACTTCGGGCAGAACCTGGGCGCGCTGCCTTTCTTCGAGTGTGTCATGCGCGAATATCCGTTTGCCTGGAAAACGCTGAAGCCCGCCGCGTGGGGCCTCGAGTGGGCCAGGACCTACCGTCCCGAACGGCTGATCTTTGACACCTCGCATGAAGCCCAGGCCGTGCTGGACGCCATCCGCCGGCAACTGGGCGCGGGCGGCGCCGAGGACATTGAGCGGGCCATGCGCAACATCGGCGAACTCCTGGCCTCGGCCCCGGGCTCGCTGTCCAAGGTCGTGGACTCGCCCTATTACACGCGCTTCGTCGGGATGCGCGAGTATATCCGCGCGCTGCTGGCCAGCCTGCCTGAAGGCGCCCGCGACGTGTATCGCAAGGCCGTGGCACAGCCGTCCAGTCTGCGGCTCAAAACCGCAACGCACCTCAACGACGTGGCCGCCCTGGAAGCGCTGGCCAACGAGTACTACTACACGCCCGCCGCCGACGCCGCCCGCAATCGCGCCGGGAACTTGTATCTGGACCGCGGCCAATACGCGCAAGCCGCTTCGATGTTCCAGGCGCTGCTCAAGCAGCCCGCAGCGGCCGAGAAGCCGCGCGTGGCGCATCTGTATGCCAAGCTGGCCAGGGCGCTGATCGCCGACGGGCAGCCGGCCGCGGCCGAGGCGGCCATCGAGCGTTTGCGCGCGGAATGCGCCGCGGCCAGCCTGGTCATCGGCGGCGAAACCATGACCGGCATGAGGCTGGCGGAGAAACTGAAGATCGAGTTGGCGCACAGCAAGACCGCGGGGCCGGCGGGGACGCCGGCGCTCCCAGAAAAAGCCGAGCCGGGGGGGCGGGTGGAAGCCGCCAAGGGGGATGCGGCGCGAAGCGCCGCCACGCACCTGAGCAACCTCGGCCGCACGGGCGCGTTCCTGGGTCCGGCGCCCGTACCGGGGGCGGTGGTGTGGGCACGCCCGCTCATTCCCCAAGTGGCGATGATGGCGGCGCGCGGTCCGTTCGAGCTGGTAGCGCGCTCGCACGTGCCTTCCTTCCCCGTCGCCGCTGAGGACAAGGTCTTCATCACCGGGCTGGAATCGGCGCGCGCCCTGGATCTCGTCTCCGGCAAAGTCCTGTGGACCCGCACTTGGGGCAGCGGCGGACCGTTGCTCAAGGGCTCCTATAACGGGTATCCCTTGAGCTGCCCGACCGTGCGCGCCGGGCGCTTGTACATGCGGGCCCTGGAGTCCGGCGTGTCCTCCATCCGCTGCTATGCAGCGGAGAACGGCAGGTTGCGCTGGAGCACCTCAGCCGCCCCCGAGCTGCGGAAACTTACTTGGATCGGCGACCCCGCGGCGGCGTACAACCTGGTCTTCGCGGTCTACCTTGAGCCGGGCGATCTGAACACGCACGGCGTGGCGGCCATGGATGAGGACAGCGGCAGGCTGCGCTGGAAGACCAACCTGGTCACCGGCGCCACCGGCATCAAGGTGGCCGACCAGTATTGGATGTCCACTTTGCATCTCGGCCCGCCGGCGGTGGAAGGCGGCGAGCTTTACGTGGCCAGCGGCCTCGCCTCCGTGGCCTCGCTCAACGCCTTCTCCGGCGAGGTGAAATGGATCACGACCTACCCCCGGCTCCAATTCGCCGACCCGCAGCACGGTTTCTCCTCGGCAGGCTACGATCTGCGCCTGACCTCCTGCAAGACTTTCGCCCGTGGGCCGCTTTCGCCGATGCTGGCCGGGGACCTGGTGCTGGTGGCGCCCAAGGACGGCTGCGGGTTGCTGGCTTTCGAGCGGCAAGGCGGCGCCGTGCGCTGGCAACTGGAGCTGGCCGATTGCCGTTACCTCGCCGGCATCGCCGACGGCAACGCGCTGCTGTGTGACGACGGCGTCACGGCTGTCAACCTGGCCAACGGCCGGGCCGTTTGGGAGTACCGCCTGCAAGACGACTTCCTGTACGGCCAGCCTACGCTCTCCGGCGGGCTGATCTACCTCCCGGCCAGGAAGCAGTTGCAGCGTGTGGATGCGCGCACCGGACGCCTGGTGGGGGCCAGCGCCTGGGACCCGCGGCTCGGCCCCCTGGCCAACTTCGCTGTGGTCGGAGGCGCTGGTGCCACGCCGTGCCTGGTGGGGGTGGGAGAGAACGTCATTGGCGCACTGGGAGCGCCCGACGCGAAGCCTGTGGCACTCCCGCTGTATGAGGCGCGCGACCTGGAGGCTGCCGGAAAGTTTGAAGCCGCCGCCGCCGCTTACGAAAAACTGCTCTCCAGCAAAGACACGGGTGAAGTGCTGCACGCGCTCACCGCGCGCATTCGCCTTCTGGAGAAGCTGGGCAAACACGAGGCGGCGCTCGCGGCGCTGGAGCAGTTCGAACGCGATGCGCCCGAAATGCTGTCTTCGTTCAACGGGCTGTGGCAGGTCAGAAAGGACGTCCTGGCCCAGGCCTTGCGCGCCAGGCTCGGCCAGCCGGCTCCGCCGGACAACGCGACGCCTGCCTCGGCCGGCGAATTGGGCGCGCTCTTGACCTTCTCCGCGTTCCTGCCCGGAGAGAACTGCGCGTTGCACGATCCGTCGGACAAGCCGCGCGAGAACTGCTTCGTGTGCACCGGGGGGGACATCCTCTGCATGTCTCTAGGGACCGGGCCCGGGATGCTGTGGCGCAACTATGCCGGCCCCGGAGTCGGCCGGGTGCTCGCTTCCAGCCGCCTCCTGGCCGCTGTCGCTGACAGCCGGATCACGGTCTTCGACCGCGCCACCGGCGAGACCCTGTGCGAGCTCAGCGTGCCCGCGGCCACAACCAGTGCCAGACAGCTTCTCGAAACCAAGCGTTTCGAGGAAGTGGCTCTCGGCGACAATGCCCTGGTGGCCGCCACGGATGCGGGCCTGTACGCCTGGGAACTGCCCCGCGGCAAGATGATCTGGTGGAAACAACTGTTCTATACCACGCGCATGGTGCCTGGCGGCCTGGCGGTGAGCGGGGAGCGGGTCTTCACGGTCCAAGGCGCCAAGGACCAGAAGGTCAACACTGCCTTCCTGGAGGCCTTCGACCTGAAGACCGGGAACGAAATGCAGAGCCTGCCGCTGTGCCCGCGCTGCGCCTCCATGCTCGCCAAGTTCTCTCCGGACGCGCAGCTCGTGTTGTACCGCGCCGACCGCGCTGTCGTCTGCGCCAGCACCGCCCAGATGAAAATGCTCTGGAAAGCGGACCTGCCCAAGCTGGATACCAGGCGCGACCTGTTCGCCTTCCAGGACGACTACATTCGCTACCACGGCGTTGAGAACGGGAAGTGGAATCTGCTCTGGCTGAATCCCGCGGACGGGAAGGAACTCCGCCCGCGCACCCAGGGGTTCGGCATACGCATGAATGGCGAGTACGTCGTCTTCAGCGGCGACTGGAACCGCACTATCACGCGCCAGCGGGCACAGGTGGACAAGGTCGAGAAAGTGTGGGAAATAAGCCTGCCCGAGCCCGCGTTCAGGGATCACTACCTGCTGTCTGCCATCTCCGGCCCGGAGCGCCTGCACCTGCTCTACGTCCGCTGCCGCAACAATCAGGACCAGTTCTTATGCCGCGCTTTCAGTTGGGAGACGGGGCAGTTGCTGAATGAGCAGACGTTGCCGGGCACGCCCATTCGCCTGGAGGACAATTCCTTCGGCGTTTCGTTCGTGCAGCGTGGCAACACCCTGGTCTATACCGCGCGTGAAGGCGTCTTCATCTATAGCGGAGTGGACCAGCCGCCCGCCAAGCAGGTCGAGCAACTGCGCGCGGAACTGGCCAAGCCCGAGCTGCCCGCCGCGCGCCGGCGCAGCCTGCACAGTGCGTGGGTGGATCTGGAGCCCCCGGAACTCATGGCCTTTCTGGCCCCGGAGGACGTGCAGATTGACGGCGACCTGAGCGAGTGGCAAAGCACCGAGCCGATTCGGTTGCAAGGCCCGCTGCATTATGTGCCGCTGGCCGGCCATAGCTCCGCGCTGGGCCAGAACGGCGCCGGCGGGGGTTGGACCGGCGAGGAGGACCTGAGCGCCCGCTTATATGTGGGCTGGAACCGCGAGGGCCTGGCGCTGGCCGTGGACGTGACTGACGATGTCCTCTGCGAGCCGCAGCCCGGCATGGAACTCACCAGCGGCGATTGCCTCCGGGTGGTCGTGGACGGGCGTGCCGAAGCCGGCTCGGCGCTCGATCGCGGCGAAAGCTTCGTGGGCACGCTGGCCTGGGTCCAGGGCCGCTCCGTGCTGGACCGCGAACTATCGGGAACCGCGGAGG
>JBEKKG010000156.1:0-10906 GCA_050010835.1 Planctomycetota bacterium | reverse complement strand
CGGCGCTCCACGCTCTGCGGCTTGCCGGTGCGGAGAGCCTCACCGTCCTGGGGTCGCCTGCAAGCTGGGGCTTTTTGCGGAAAGCGCACGGAGCGCCCCGCGTGCGCGACTTCTCCTCGTCCGAATGGCTGGGGCTTTTCGCCGCAGGCGTGGCGTTCGGGCCTGCGGCGCGGGCAACCTTGGCGCGGACTCAGACCGCCATTGTCGCTCTGCACGGCGATACGGCGCGGACGGAGAAGGCCCTGAGAGAAGCGGGGGTTCAGCAAGCGCTGTTCGTGCCGCCTCCTCTTGCGGAACCATTTCCCCCTCCCCTTGCGGGAGGGGGTAGGGGGAGGGGAGATGTTGGGCTGCACGCTGCGCGGCGCTTGCTCGATCCGCTCGCACCCTTGCTCGGAGCGGGAGTTGCTGAAGCCGCGCTGGCAATTGAGGCCGTGGCGGACGACGTGTTCCTGGAGTTGGACGAAGCAGAACGGGTTCGCGGGCTGGCACGCCTTGGCTATGATGACGTGCCCGGCGCCGGCTTCGTGGCAATTCATCCCGGCAGCGGCGGGAGAAGGAAATGCTGGCCGGCGGAGCGCTATGCGAAGCTGGCCGTGAAGCTGGCTGGCCAGGGCGCGCTAACGCCACTGCTGCTGTTCGGTCCGGCTGACGAGGACACGCGGCGCGAATTCGAGGCGCGCATCCCGCCCGGCGCCGATTGGGAGTGCGTGGCGGAAAGGCCGTTGCGGGAAGTGCTGGCGCTGCTAAGTTGCGCGCGTTGTTACGTGGGCAACGATTCAGGAATAACGCATCTGGCCGCGCGCGCTTGCCCCACCGTGGCGCTGTTCGGGCCGACCGATCCGCGGGTTTGGGCGCCGTTGGGACAGCGCGTCAAGATCGTGCAGGCGCCGGGCGGGGTGTTGGACAGGTTGGAGGTGGATGAAGTTGCCGAAGAAATTCAGTCTGGTCTCCGTGACCAATCCTCACGCGCTGCGGCCCTGCGCGGTTGAACTGCAAGGCCATCGCATCGGGCTGCCGGGAGTCTCATCGCCTGAACCGCTGCTGCGCGGATGCGATCAGCAGCAGTGGCTTGAGCACCTGGTCGCGCTCGGCATCCGGCACCTGGTTGTGCCTTTGAACGGCCCGGACGAGGATGCCTGCCTGTACGCGCGGCGGCACCTGGTGCCCGGCCTGGACGCCAGTGGCGCGGACACCCAAGCGGCGTCAAGGCGCCGCACTCCAAAGGACGCCAGTGGCGCGGTCTACGATCTGACCCGCCGCGACGAAGGGATTTGCGCGCGCTTGCAGTTCCTGCTGGATGCTGCCGCAAAGACAGGCGTGCTGGTCGGCCTTTCGCTCTTCAGCCCTGTTTGGCCCCCGCCAGCCGGGCCTCTGGCTTTGCTCGCCGCCGACGTCCGCGCCTCGCAGGCAGGCGCCGCGCGCCCCCCATCGGTGCACCGTCATCGCAAAGGGCGCACAACCGTTATCCGGCGGCGGGCCAGCTCCGGCCAGAGACTCGAGGAAGCCCTGGCTCATGCCGTGGAATGGATCTCCGCTGAGTTGCGCGGGCGGACGGCAGTGTGGGTCCAAGTGTTTCGTGGAGGCGCCGGCGCAGACAGCCCGGACACCCCTTTGAGCCGGCTCGAAGGCCGCCTGGCGGCGCAAATGGCCGCCGCGTTGGCGCGAGCGGGAGAGGACCCTGCCCAAGCCCAGTTGGGACCGTGGCTGGTTGCTCCGGAAGGCTTCGACTGGAATGCCGCGCCGAGCAGCCATCGCGCGCCGTTCTCCATGCGGCCGGCCGCGCCACTGGGCCGGAGGGGCAGCCTGCCCCTGCAATTGGCGGGGCCGCGCCAGCCGCTGCTCTGCGATTTCAGCACTGGGAGGGGACACGAAGGCATAAGCAGGCGGCCGCCGTTGCGGGCGGAACTGTGGCGCTCCGTAATGCATGGCTGCTGGCCCATCGTGCCTTCCAGCTTTTCCAGTTCAGCGCGCCAACATCCTTGGAGGGACCTGGCGCAACTGGCCATCCTGGGGAGGTTGTGGGTGGGCGAGGGCTATCTCCGGCCCGCCACGGAAATCCTCGCGCCGTTGCCGCCCGGCCTCGTGGCCTCCGGGAAAGCCGCAGCCGCAACCGACGGCCGCGGGCGGTTCTTCATCTACTGGAGCGGTGGCGCGCACCAGAGGGCCGAGTTGGCCACGCTCCCGGGCACGTATCGGTATTATTGGTTTGAGCCCACCTCGGGACGCGGCCTGGACCGCGGGGATGGACTTGAAGGCGGCCGGAACTGCCGCGTGCCCGGGCCCGGAGTGGAACGCGAGGCGTTGCTCATTCTGGAGCAGGAAGATCTCCCTGACCCCTTGTCGTTCTGGTAGGCTAAATGTGGTATGCTTACTTAAGTGCAGGGCGCCAGTGTGGGCTATGGAAGAGGTGGAATGGAGTTGACGGTGCAGGTTGGCCGCGCGCCATGAGGCACGCAGGAGGTGCAGTATGGAACAGGAGAAAGAACTCAGTTCCGCGGAGATTTGCGGAGAGGAAAAAGCGGCCAAGTTCGTGCTTGGCGGATCGTTGTTAGAGGGGCTTGGCGGCTTGGCCACAACCGTCCTGGCATTTCTGGCGCTCTGGCTGTTCGTGCCGAGCTTCTTTGGGGCCGTGGCCACCATTATCGTGGGCCTTGCGCTGTTGTTTGACGCAGGCTTGTTGAGCGCCCGGCTGCCTTTCCTGCTGTTGGAAGTGGGGAAGGGAGAAGTGGAGGCGGAGCGGTTCCGGGGCGGCTTGGCCGCCGAATTGGTGGGCGGCATCATCGCCGTGATTCTGGGGATCATGTCTCTGTGCGGCGTGGACCCCACCACGCTCACGGCCTTCGCGGCCGTGGTGCTGGGAACAGCGCTGCTGCTGGAGAGCGGCGTGGTTTCCCGTCTGAGTTCGTTCGTGGTGCGGCGGCCGGGTGAGTCCGGCTCGCGCGCGGAAATGGCACGCCGTTGTGTGCGCATGGCCGCCAGCCTCCAGGTGTTTGTGGGGCTCGGCACGATCGTTCTGGGAATTCTGGCTCTGCTGGGGCTGCACCCGGGATTCCTGAGCCTGGTCGCTTTGCTCGCGGTAGGTCTCTCAACTGCTTTCTCCGGCGCATCGCTGGGCTGGAGGATGCTGAAACTCGTACACCATTAGGCTGCCGGCATTAGCTTTTAGGCATTAGGATTGCCGGCAGACGATCAGCAGGCAAGACCTAATGCCTAATGCTCCAAGAAAAAGAATCAGGCCGTGCGCAAGATAGTTCCACTCAAGCCACGCCCATCTTATGCCGATTCCTTTAAGCAGGCTTCCAGTGTTGGCTGGCTGAGGGGGAGAGGCTTTCATGACCCGTGTCGTCTGTCCGTTGTGCCGTACCGGTTTTGAGGCGAACATTTCACGCGACAACTTTGCCATCAATTGCGTTGCCTGTGGCGTAGCTTTCAGCGCCGCGAGCTTTCTGTCCAAGGAGGACTTCGGGGCGCAGGGCGTGCAGCCGGCCGGTGGGGCGGGCAGCAGTCCGGCCACGGGCGAATTCGCAGCCGCGCCGGCGGAACGGGCCGCCAGAACCACCCGCACGGGCGCGCTGCCGTTCATGCTGGCGGCGCATCCAGTGGCCCAGCCGCAGCCGCCTGCGGACAGTCAGAAGGCGGAACCCCGGCCGATTCATGAGCTGCGGGAGGAACTGTCTGAGATACGCCAAAAGGTCAAGGCCAAGGAAGCTGAACAGGCCGGCGCAGCCGCGCCACAGTCCCTGCCGGCGGCCTCTGCAAATCCCCGCGAGACGACCAGGCAGCGGATTCCGCCTGCCGAGGACGCGAAGCCTGCCGAGCAGGCGAAGAAGACGAGGACTGCCCGCCGGCCGCTTCTGGAAGGCGCCTTCGGACCTTACGACATCGAAGGCGAAATCGCACGGGGCGGGGTGGGGGCGGTCTTTCGCGCCAAGGAGCAAGGCTCGGGCCGCAAGGTCGCGCTGAAAGTGCTGCTGGACGGGCCTGAAGCCGGAGAGGCTGAGCGCGAGCGCTTCGAGCGTGAATGTGAAACGGCCAAGGCGCTGTCCCTGCCTGGCATGGTGCAGGTTTACGCGGTCGGCGAACTTGACGGCCGCCCTTACATGGCGATGGAGTTGATCAACGGCCGCTCGCTCGACAAAGTGATCCCTGAGAAGTCCTTGACCGTAAACGACTGTCTCGCGCTGATGAAGTCCGTGGCCGAAACCGTCGGCGCACTGCACGAGGCGGGCTACGTACACCGCGACCTGAAGCCCGGCAACATCCTCATTGATTCCTTCGGTTCGCCGAAAGTTGCGGACTTTGGGCTGGTGAAATCGCTGGACGAGGTAACCCGCCTGACCGCCTCCGGGCTCGTCTGCGGCACTCCCGCTTACATGGCCCCCGAGCAGGCGCGCGGCGACGGGAAGGCCGTGGACCCGCGTTCGGACGTCTGGGCGCTCGGCGCCGTGCTTTACGAAATGCTCGCCAGCCAGCCGCCGTTCCAAGCTGAGAACGCGCTGCGGCTGATGCTGAGGATTACGCAATCCCAGCCAACTCCGCTGCGCCAGCTCAACTTGAAGGTTCCGCAGGAGGTGCAGTGCATCGTCGAGAAGTGTTTGGAGAAGAACCCCGCCAAGCGCTACGCCACCGGGCGCGCGCTCGCTGAGGACATCGCCCGTTTTGTGGACGGCAAGCCGCTCCTGGTGGAGGTTCAGCCCCCTCTGCGGCGCTTTGTGGCAGCGGCCACGAAGCACCGGCGCGCGCTGCTGGCGGCCACGGCCGGCGTTGCGGCCGTGCTCGTGGTGGCGGTGCTGGCCCGCGAAGTCTTCGCCCCGCGCGAGGCCGGACCGCTGGTCGAACGTGGCTATCAGATCCTGTCCAACCCCACCGCGGCCGAATCCCAGCGCCTGGACCAGGCGGAGAAGTGTTTCCGGGAAGCGATGTCTTTGGATGCCAAGCGCGGCAAAGCTTATCTGGGTCTGGGCTGGTGCTTGGGGCGCCGGGGGATAGACATCCAGACGCACCGTATCACCGACACGCGCAAACTGTCCGAAGCCATGGCCGCCACCAATCAGGCCGCCGAGTTGGATCCGCAGTTGGCCGCCGAGTGCCATGCCCAGGTGGCCCGCTTCAACATGTGGCTCAAACAACATGTGGATGAGGCCCACGAGTTGGAGCAAGCGGTGGAATGCGCCTCGGGCAATCTAAAGTACCGCGAAGCCCTCGCCATGGCTTACTGGAACGCCGGCGCGCAGACCAGTTCGCCCGATTACTACAAGCGCGCCGAAAGCGAATACCGGAGCATCCTGCGGGATGACCCGGCTTACCCCAAAGTGCGCGAATACATCAAGCAGCTTCGAGAACGCTTCCTCACTCAGCCGGATGTCAGCCTCAACACTCACGCAGTCAGGCATTAGGCTTGCAGTAGGACAGGCTTTCTCCCGACAGGTCGGGATCCGGACAGCGTGGAAAGGCTGTCCTACCTTCCCTCTCGCGCTTGACAACCGTGCTCTCCCTCCATACTGTGGTGACTCAGAGTTGCGTTGTTCTCCATGCTCTTCGTGTTCTTCGTGTCGAGAAGGAGGAAGAGTCCCATGAGAAATTCACAGAAGCGGTCCACTGCTGGAGACCATACCTCGAGGCGCAGTTTCCTTAAGACTTCGGCCGCCGTGGCCGCCGGCGCCGCATTGGGCGACTTGGCCATCCAGTCGCGCGCCTACGCGGGCGGCAGCGACATCCTCAAGATCGGCATGGTCGGCTGTGGCGGGCGCTGCACCGGCGCGGCCATGAATGCCATGCATGTTGACCAGGGCGCGCGCCTGGTGGCCATGTGCGACCTGTTCCTGGACCGCGTACACGGCAAGCGCGCCGATCTGAAGAAGAAGAAGCCCGACCAAGTGGACGTCAGCGACGACCGCTGTTTTGCCGGCTTCGACGGCTACAAGAAGGTCATCGAGTGCGCGGACGTGGTGCTCATTGCCAATGCCGCCAAGTTTCACCCGCTGCACATGCGGGCCGTGGTGGACGCCGGCAAGCATGTCTTCGTCGAGAAGCCTCACGGCATTGACCCCAAGGGCATCAAAGACCTCATGGCTGCTTGCGAACTGGCCAAGGAAAAGAAGGTCAGCGTCGTTTCCGGGCTGCAAAGCCGCTTCGACCCCGGCTACCGCGAAACCATGAAGCGCATCCACGACGGCGCCATTGGGGACATCGTGACGATTGAAGAGAACTTCCTGCGCGCGCCTTATGGGCTGTACAAGCGCGCGCCTGGCCTGAACGAGGTCCAGTACCAGTGCAGCAACCAGTACCACTTCACGTGGCTGTCCGGCGACGATGTTCCGCAGTCGCTCGTCCACAACGTGGACCGCTCGCTCTGGGCCATGCAGGATCAGCCGCCGGCCAAGTGCCATGGGCTGGGCGGCCGCTCTTCGATGACCGACGAGGTTTATGGCAATGTCTTCGACCACCATTCCGTCATCTACGAATTTGCCAACGGCGTAAAGCTGTACGCCTTCTGCCGCACCACGGACAACTGTTATGGCGAGGTCTCCAGCCTGATCTACGGCACCAAGGGGCGCTGCAACCTGCTGGCCTGCAGCATTGTCGGAGAGACCAAGTGGCACTACGAGGGCCCGAAAAGCGATCCATACGACCTGGAGATCAAGGCGCTCCTGGATTCCGCGCGCTCCGGCACGCCGATCAACAGCGGCTACCACATGGCCAGGAGCACCCTGGCAACGATTATGGGCCAGTTGAGCTGTTATACGGGCAAGGAGATGCTCTGGGACAAGGTTGCGGCCAGCGATTTCTACTACCCGCCGAAACCTGAGGAGTGCACCTTCGACATGGAGCCGCCGGTCAAACTCGGCCCTGACGGCAAATACCCGGCCTGTGTCCCGGGAAGCACCAAGCTGGCATGACCAGTTCGGCATTTGGCTTTAGGCATGAAAGGGAAATGAGCATGTTCAACATCGGAATTCGAAGGTTTCTTCCAGGTGCTCTCTGGCTGCTTGCCGGCGTCGCCCTGGCCGCTGAGGCGGATGCCGAGGGTTTTGTCAGCCTCTTCAACGGCAAGGACTTGACTGGCTGGGACGGCGATCTCAAGGTCTGGTTCGCCAAAGACGGAGCGATCGTCGGGAAGACCACGCCCGAGAACAAGACCAACGGCACGTACCTCATCTGCAAGCAGCCCATCCCGGACGACTTTGAGCTGCACGCGTCTTTCAAGATATTGTCGGGCAACTCGGGCATCCAGTATCGTACCAAGGAACTCCCCAACTTCCAGGTCGCTGGCTATCAAGCCGACATGGATTACGAAGACCACTACACGGGCACTGTCTATGAGGTCGGCGGGCGCAACACTACTTTGGCCCAGGTGGGCCAGAAGGTTGCCGCGGATGCGACGGGCAAGAAAGAGGTCGTCGGCTCGGTCGGAGAACCGGCCAAGATCAAGGCCGCGATAAAGAAGGACGAGTGGAATGAATATGTCATCATCGCGCAGGGCAACCACTGTGTGCAGAAGATCAACGGCGTGGTGACTATGGAGATTACCGATGAAAAGAACCCGAAATCAGGCATCATTGCGCTGCAACTCCACCCCGGGCCGCCGATGGAAGTGCAGTACAAGGACCTGCGCGTCAAGGAATTGAAGGCTCCGGCACGCTAAACGGCATCACTCACCGCAGAGACGCGGTTGTTGGGCGAGCTTTCCAGCTTGCCCGGACAAGCTGGAAAGCTTGTCCTACAACCGGAGCAGTTTCATAACTCCCATACCTCCCATACGGCTAACGCTGCGCTTTCCCTGACCGCTTGCCCACGCGCGCAGCTCGGATTTCGCGTATCGGATTTTTGGTTGCAGCATGGGTCCGAGAGGCTGCGTCTTAAGCCATAGGGAACCACGAAAGGCGTCGCCCTCAAGCAGGTGTTGAGGCACTTGGCCAGGCGTCAGCACACAGCGAACGGCAAGCCGAAGGAAGGGCAGCCCACATCAAGTACGACAGCGCCGTCCACGCCAAGCAGGTTGAGACAACACTCGGCGCCTTGGAGAGACGGGCCAAGGTCTACTATTTTCGCATGCCGCGGTATGCCGTGGTGGCGCTCGTATTGGTCGTGCTCGTACCGTGGGCGGTAGTGGTTCTGATGTTGCTGGGCCTGCGGCCCCTACAGGCCGCGCAAGGGCCGGGCGCGACTGCCGCCGTGCCTGCAAAAGCCGACAGGCATTACTGCAAGCCGGGACCGTGGGGTGTGCTTGAGTACGTCAATATAGTCACGCGGCCTCCGGATGAATTTATCTCCCCGAATTTCTTCTCTGAGGCCCCAGCCCCGTGGGTCTTCAAGGGCTATTCGAAGACCGCATTGTCCGAACTGTTCATCTCGGCGGGACTCACGGCGGCACAGTGCAACGTCCTTGAGCGCAGCGTTGAATTTTCCGCCGCCGCAAACCAGTGCGTGGTGCGGCCTGCCGGCGACTTGGTCCTGGATCTCAGCCCCACGGCCCGCGCCAGGATTTACGCCGTCCTGGGCAAGTTCCCCGAGAATTCCGCCCAGCGCGACCCCTTTATCTTCAAAGCCGATGAGATCAACGAATGGCTGGAGAGCGGCGGGTTGGCGCCGGCCACCGTGGCGCTGGTGAAACGCCTCTTGTATCCCCATGCAGACTTTGTGCTGCTGAGCGACTGTCACACGCTCGTGAGCCAACTGCCGGATGCGGAAGAGCGCGTGCGGCTGTTCAGGATTCTCCTGCGCCGCAGGGGCGTCTACGCATTCCTGCGCGTGAGCAAGGATTCCGACGTCAAGGCCCTGACCAGCTATTGGGGCAAAGGGGGCCGCGCCATTGCCATCGGCCCGTTGCTGGAATCCCTGCCTCGGAGCACCGACGGCATCGGTGTCAATGTAGTGCTCCTGTTACCGCTTTTTGCGCGCGAAAGGCTGTATACCTACCCGCGGCCCAACCCCGCACCCCCGGGCGCCCCGCATGACTGCCACTGGTGTGCGCTGAATTTCTTCAACGAGGCGCCCGACGACCGCCTTGGCCAGCCCGAGGTGGTCCGCACCACTATCGAGAACGATTATTTCCCCGTGCCTGGCCAACCCTCGATGGGCGACCTGGTGTTGTTCTACGCACCGGACCGGAGCATTGTGCATTCGGCGGTCTACATCGCCGATGACATCCTTTTCACCAAGGCCGGGCCGTCCTTTACTTCACCTTGGCTGCTGATGACGCAAGATGAGGTGCTGGCGGCTTTTCCCGCCTACGAGAAACTGGACCTGGCCTATTTCCGTCTCAAGAAACTCTAAGTGTTGATTTCTACCTGCGTTCATCTGCGTTCATCTGCGGTTTCAAAACGACCCCCGGCGGCTTGGCGAAATCGTTCCACAGCCGTTCCAGCAGCTCCTTGTCCGCTGGGCCGTCGGAAACGACCAGGCGGTAGCGCGCCACGTAAGGTTTGCCCGGCTCGATCTTCCAGTCCCCCAACTGTGAGGCGCAGATTCCGAGGAAAGGCTCCGTTGGATGAATCCGCAGCGGCTGCGGCGCGCGGAAGTTGTCGGGGTGATCCAGCACGGCGATGCCCGCCAGTTCGCCGCCAACTTTGCCGCCGATATGCGACCAGCGCGCCCGGCTCTCGTTCCCGTTCTTGCGGTCCTTCCCTTCGGAGGTAAGGAAGAAGGCATTGGGGGCGCCGTCCCACTCCCTGTTCCCGCGGATGCCGAAGCCGCCGTAGTGGTACTTGAGCAGGCTCAGAGGGCTCGCACTGGCGCATTCCTGAGTATCGGTCAAATCGAACAGATTGTATTTCTGGGCGCCCAGGCCCACTCGGAAGACGCGCACCTCCCAGGTTTCATTCAGCGCTGTCTTCGGCTCCGGCTTGGCTGTCAGGTCTACCTGCTTGTGCCGCGACTTGAAGCCGCCGAACACGGTGCCCGCCCAAGGCTTGTCCAGGGCCACCCACTCGACGGTGCCCGTCTTATCGCCCATGTTCCAGAAGTCCGGGTGCCGGCCCTCGAACTCCGTCTTGGTCCACGGCGTCCAGATGCCATGATGATGTTTGTGGTTGGGCGGATAGTCATCCGTCACCAGCCTGCCCGCGGGCGTGAAAACAGATTGAATGTATCCACCGCGTTGATATTGCGCCCCGTAGCCTTTGGGCAACTCGCTCTTATCCGCCTGATAGTGCAGCACTGTTCTGTTGTCCACGGTCAGTTCCACCACGTTGCCATTCTGGATGGCGTTGACTGCGGGCGCCGCTTCCGCGGCCTTGCTGGGTTTCAGCGCGTAGGTCTTGCTTTGCCCGGCTTTAAGCTCCGGGAGGATGAACCAGAGCTGCCTTTGCGCATCCTGCTGCACCGGCACGGCTGTGCCGGCCTCATCGCTCATCGTCCAGCCGCTTTGGGGCGCCTCGGGCAGGACGATGCACACGGGCGTATCGCTGCGATCGTGCTCGCCCGCGGAAACGGTAACGGTGTAGCTTTTGGATTCGGGCTCGGCGGCTCTTATGGCCACGGCCCCCAGGAGGAGCGAACAGCAGGCGAACAGGCGTAGCTTGGGCATCGGTGCGGTCTCCTTTTCTCTTTTGTCGTTCCTATCTGTGTTCATCAATGTTCATCTGTGGTTTCATGTGCTGTCCCTGAGCGCCTTGCGGAAATTCGCGAAATCCCGGCAGGCTTCCTGTGGCTGAGTGAAATCAATCCGCGGGTGCCGGAAAAAGACCCACTGAAAGCGCTGGTAGAAGAGTTTTCCAGCGTGCGGCGGGCTGTCGTAGGCGTAAGTACACAATGGGCGGAACGACTCCTGCGCGGTGCTGACGTATCCCAGGTCGCTTTGGGCGGAGAGATAGGCAGCCAAAGCCTGGGGCTTCAACTTGACTTCCTCCGGCGTCAAAAGCAGGACCGTCTCCGTTCCAAGGGGCTGGAGAAACGTCTGTGAGTG
>JBEKKG010000155.1:0-10909 GCA_050010835.1 Planctomycetota bacterium | reverse complement strand
GCCACAAGGCCATGTACAATGAGCAATGGGGCGGGTTGCCTTCCCAGGAGTTCCTCGCCAAGCTTTCTCCCCAACTGGCCGAACTGCGCGACCGGCTCTACACCCAGGCCGTGCCGTCCGACCAGGTGGCCGGGCGCTTGACGGAAGAGGTCGCCAAGGAAGCCGGCCTGCCCGCGGGCATCCCTGTCGCGGTGGGCGCGTTCGATGCGCACATGGGCGCGGTCGGCGCGGGGATCAAGCCGGGGACGCTGTCCAAGATCATCGGCACCTCGACCTGCGATATGATGGTCAGCCCGCTGTCGCAACCGTTGCAGGACATTCCCGGAGTGTGCGGCATCGTTCCCGGGTCCATCGTGCCCGGCATGTACGGGCTGGAGGCGGGGCAGTCCGCGGTCGGCGACATCTTCAACTGGTTCGTCAGCTACCTGTGCCCGGCGGAATACGCCAGGGGCGACCGGCACGCCAATCTCACCAGGGCCGCGGCCAAGCTCAAGCCCGGCGCCAGCGGCCTCGTGGCCCTGGACTGGAACAACGGCAACCGCACCATCCTGGTGGACCCGCTGCTCACCGGAATCCTGGTGGGGCAGACGCTGCACAGCACCGCGCCGGAGATTTACCGCGCCTTGGTGGAAGCGACCGCCTTCGGGGCGCTGACGATCATCAACCGCTTTGAAGAGTACGGCGTGCAGGTCAAGGACGTGGTCAACTGCGGCGGCATCGCTGAGAAGAACCCATTTGTCATGCAGATTTACGCCGACGTGCTGAACCGCCCGATGAAAGTAAGCCGCTCGGCGCAAACCTGCGCGCTCGGCGCGGCCATCTTTGGCGCCGTCGTGGGCGGCGTGTACAAGTCCGTGGAAGAAGCGCAGGCGCAGATGACCGACGTGAAGCCCAAGGCCTACCAGCCGCTCCCCGAGAACGCGGCGGTATACGCGCAAATCTACCCCATCTACCGCGCGCTGCACGATGCCTTCGGCACGGCGGGCTGCCAGGGCAAGCTCGACCGCGCCATGAAGGACTTGATTGCGATACGCGACAGCGCAAGGAAAGGATAGGGGATTGCAGATTGCGGATTGCGGGTTTTCGTAACCCTTCAGTCCGAGCCGCGACCGCAATGGAGCCGTTTCATCATTCCCATTCTTCCCATTTTTCCCATAGCCCGTGACCTTGAGTGCTGCCATGCTAAACGAACTGAAGGATGAAGTCCTACGCGCCAACCTGGAACTGGCCAAGCAGGGCCTGATCACGTTGACGTGGGGGAACGTGAGCGGGTTGGACCGGGAGCGCAAACTGGCCGTCATCAAACCCAGCGGCGTTTTCTATGACAGGCTGCGTGCCCAGGACATGGTTGTGGTCGCTCTGGACGGGAAAGTCGTGGAAGGGAAGTTGCGGCCTTCGTCCGACACTCCGACGCACCTGGCGCTCTACCGCACTTGGCCGGACGTCGGCGGCGTAACGCATACCCACAGCACCTACGCCACAATGTTCGCTCAAGCCTGCCGTCCGCTGGAATGCTACGGGACTACGCACGCCGACGGTTTCCACGGTCCTGTGCCCATTACCAGGGCGCTGACGGAGGCGGAGGTCAAGGAGGCTTACGAGGCGAATACTGGCGTCGTCATCCTGGAGCAGTTCGCGCCCAACCCCGGCAAGCCGCAACCCCTCGAGACGCCCGGCGTGCTGGTGGCCAACCACGGCCCGTTCGTCTGGGGCAAGGATGCCTGGGATGCCGTGGAGCATGCCGTGATGCTCGAAGCCTGCGCCCAGATGGCGCTGGGCACGCTGCTGCTCGCGCCCAGCCTGCCGCCCGTGCCGCAGTACATTATGGACAAGCATTACTTCCGCAAACATGGGCCAGGGGCGTACTACGGGCAGAAGGGGTGAGGGCCCGCTGATGGGGTTTCACTGGCGAGAAGACAAGCGGCAGAAGACCTGGCTATGGGTCGGTCTGCTGTTCTCTGTTTTCTACTTCACGGAGGCCTTTCTGTTCTGGGGGCCGGAACATCGCGTGGCCGCGCCGCCATTCACGCCGCTCGTCTTTTGGGGCTTGTTTGGAGTGGCACTGGTCTGGGTCTTGACACGGCCGCTCCCCTCCGTCGGCCCGCAGAGTCGCTTTGAGAAAATACAATACTGGGTCCTCAGCGTAGCCATCACGGCAGCAACCGTCGGGGTGCCGTTTCTTATCATCTGCCGTACCGGTGACGTGACGCTTGGCCACGTGGTTCTTTTGTTCGTGCTCGCACAAGCCGCGCTGATTATCAGCGCGCTGGCTTTCAATGCCGGGTGGCTCGCAGCGGGTCTTTGTTGGATCGCAGGGGGAATGTGGATACTCTGCCGGCCTTCTGGTCAGGATTACGTCCTTGGGGCGGCGTTGGCGATCGGCTTTGTGCTCATCGGTGTCTTGCGCAAGTGCTTGGTGCCGCCAGGTGTCGAGGGCTAGGCAGGCGCTGCACCTGAGCGGGGGCGTGTTACGGGCAGAAATAAACGTTTCACCAATCACTGTTTGTGATTGTTCAGCCGGCCCCGTGTGATAAAATGTTAACAAGATGGCCGCAGGAGAGGAGGCGGTGAGCATGACGTTACGAGGAAAGGTATCTGGGGGAGTAGTCGTATTGCACGACCCAGAGGCGGTCCCAGAAGGAACGCCAGTGAGCGTCAGGCCGCTGGCGAAGGCGCGGAAGAAGCGGCTCGGCTTGGCCGAGGAATTACGCCGCTGGGCAGGCAAGTGTAAGGGCCTGCCGAGCGACTTGGCGCAGAACCACGACCACTATCTGCATGGACAGCCCAAGCGATGAAAGAGGTCTTTGCGGACGCTTTGAAAACCAAGGACAGGAGGTCTCCAAAATGAACGCCTGCGCGAAACCAAGCCCGGGGAGAGGAGCGAAGTTAGAGGCACTCGTCAGATCGTATAAAACAGATTGCCGCCCAACGTTACGCGAACGGCTTGACTTTTTCAAATTCCGTCCTTCCTTCAAGGAAGCGGTTAGCTCAGCGGCATTGGCCAAAGGCAAGGGAGGAAAGCGATTACCCCACCAGCGTCATATTCGCCGCGTAGCACTCAAAAAGGCGCATAGCCTGTTAACCGGAAACCTGAAGAGGTTACGCAGCAGTAGTTCCTTTGACAAACTTCACGATCAAGTTGTCGCTATCCTTAAAGGGGTGAAGTGGCTTGGATGCCTGTATTACTACGACAGCGCCCTACATATTGGAGCGAACCTTGGAAAGTGGCCACACAAGGTTTATCTCCATCGAGGCACGCGGAAGGGAGCGAAAGCGCTTGGGTTGCCACACGGTGATCAGGCAATCAAGGTTGACTGTCTGCCCTCGGAATTGCGCGATCTTCCTGCGCACGAGATTGAGGACTTTCTCTGCATCTTCAAGAAGGACCTGCCTAAACCACCGAAGGCTTCAGGAGACCGTGAAGATGCAAAGCCCAATCCCAGATTACGTTGTTGAACGCATCCGCCGCCCCGCTCCAGCCGATTCGCACGTCGTGGCGGGGTCAACACCGGTCGTTTCATTTGGCGATGCCCGCATTGCAAAGGCGGCAACGCTCGGCCTCAATCCCAGTCGAATTGAGTTCCTTGATGACAATGGTCAGGAACTCAAAGACGAGTTGCGGCGGCTTGCGACCCATACTTCGCTTGGCTCCTCTGATTTGTTAAGTGCGCCACTTGACACAATTGCGCAAGTACTTGAGGAATGCAATGGCTATTTCAAACCGAATCGGAATCCCTACAGGCGATGGTTTGATCCGCTTGATAAGATTTTGAAAGCCTGTGGCGCTTCTTATTACGATGGCTCCGCATGCCACCTCGATTTAGTGCAGTGGGCAACTGACCCCACTTGGGGCAACCTGCGCCCCGCTGATCTGCGAAGCCGATTGATCGAGGCTGACTCCCCGTTTCTAGTCAAACAATTGAGGAATGAGAATATACGGTTGCTTCTGGTAAATGGAATGGGTGTAAAGCGAGAACTCGAGGCCGTCATTGGCGCGGACTTTAGGGAGCGTCCCGCCATCACCGGGCTTGGGCACCATAGTACCAGGATTTTCGTCGGCATAATCTTCGAACGGGTCCGTGTTGTGGCATGGTCAACAAATATCCAGTCGTCGTTTGGGGTTCGCCGCGAACTGCGGGAACGGTTGGCTGAAAGAGTCAGTGAACTGGCACATGATTCTACCGTTGCATAACAAGTGGCGCGAAACAGAATCGCGGGTACAATGCGCCTCCGTGAAGAGGGTGAGGAACGCATGAAATTCGAACGTCTGGCCGTGGCCCCCAATGACGGCGGCCTTTTCTCTAAATAGGATGCCAGAATGCCAGTCGTAAGCAGATTCTTCGGGATTGTCATCACCTTCCACTGGGAAGACCATCTTCCTCCGCACTTCCATGCGAAGTATGGCGGCGACGAAGCAGTGATTGACATCCGCACAGGAGCCGTAACCCGTGGTCTTCTGCCTCGGCGTGTCCTTTCCCTTGTGGATGAGTGGCGAAATGAACACGCCGCTGAACTCTTGGACAATTGGGAGCGCTCCCGCCAGCGTCAACCGCTGGCCTACATCGCGCCATTGGAGTAAAGAGATGATCCTTCACGTTGTTGAGGCAAAGTACGAGCGCGATTACGTGATCCACCTCAGGTTCAACGACGGTGCCGAGGGCTACGTTGACCTCGCTGACGAACTCTACGGCGAGATGTTTGCCCCTCTCAAGAACAAGGAGAAGTTCAAGGCATTCAGGGTTGATCCAGAGCTGGACACCATCGTGTGGGAGAATGGCGCGGACTTGGCTCCCGAGTTTCTCCACGACCGCTTGCTCGTACCGGCACAGGAGCCAACTACACAGGGCCCAGAACAGCCGCGCCTCTGAGGCTTCGCCTTGGACGGAAAAGCAGCGTGCTATTGAAGTGTGGGTCGGAAGGCATTTTCGGAGGGGATGTCGGATGAAACTTAGAAATACCAGTCAACTGACTGTGGCCGTGGCTACAGGGTTCGCCGCCATGCTGCTCCTCCTTGCCGGCTGCGACCAGCAGGACAAAGCCGCCGCCACTGGGACGATCACCAAGCGTTCCTTCGGCAAGACTGAAGACGGCCAGCCTGTGGACCTTTTTACTTTGAGGAACGCCTCTGGCCTGGAGGCGCAAATAACGAACTACGGCGGCCTCCTGACCGCGTTGCAGGTCCCCGACCGCAACGGGAAAAACGCTGACGTGGTGCTCGGCTTCGACAACCTGGAATCCTACCTCAAGGGCCATCCTTATTTCGGGGCCTTGGTCGGCCGGTACGGGAACCGCATCGCCAAAGGCAAGTTCTCCTTGAACGGCACGAACTACACGCTGGCGGTAAACAATGGGCCGAACGCCCTGCATGGCGGCCTGAAAGGCTTCGACAAGGCCGTCTGGCAGTCGAAGGAGCTTCAGACAGAAGACGGCCCGGCCCTGGAGTTGACGCATGTCAGCAAGGACGGCGACGAGGGCTACCCCGGCACTCTTACCGCCACGGTCGTCTACACGCTCACCGACAAGAACGAGCTGAAGCTTGAGTACTCGGCGCGGACGGACAAGGATACCGTCGTGAACTTGACGCACCATTCTTACTTTAATCTGGCGGGCGCGGGCAGGCGCGACATCCTCGACCACGCGCTGATGCTCAACGCAGACCGTTTCACTCCCGTTGACAAGGACCTGATCCCCACGGGCGAATTGCGCAGCGTGAAGGGCACGCCTCTGGATTTCACCACCCCGACAACTATCGGCGCGCGGATCAACCAGGATGACGAGCAACTCAAGTTCGGCAGCGGCTACGACCACAACTGGGTGCTGAACGGCGCGGGCGGCAAACTGGAATTGGCGGCGCGAGTGACTGAACCGAGCACGGGACGGATCATGGAAGTCTACACGACCGAACCGGGCATTCAGTTCTACACGGGCAACTTCCTCGATGCCACGAACATCGGGAAGGGCGGGAAGGTCTACAAGCACCGCTACGGGTTCTGCCTGGAGACGCAACACTTCCCCGACTCGCCCAACCACCCCGCGTTCCCGACGACCGTGCTCAAGCCGGGGGAGACGTACAGACAGACGACGGTGTACAGGTTTTCAGCGAAGTAAGCTCAGTCCAGATCCACGAAGACCTTCACGCACTTGTCGCCCTGGCGCTCGATGAAAGCGTAGGCCGCGGGATACTGGGCGAAGGGAAAGTGCCGTGAATCGAGCGGCGTCGTGGCCACTTGGCCGCCGGCGATCAATTCGACGGCGCGCTGGTAGTCCTCTTTCTTGTACATCAGCGTGCCACGCAAAGTCAGCTCGCGGTCCTGCACCAGGCCCAGGTCCACGCGCGGTTTCTCGCCAAAGACGCCGACCACGACGATTGTTCCTCCTTTGCCGATGGCGGCGACGGCGGCGCTGATGGTCGCCTCAGAGCCGACGCATTCGAAGGCGGTCTGGAAGCCTTCCGCGCCAAAGACTCTCTTGGCCGCTTCCGCCGGCGTCTCCTGCGCCGCGTTGCAGCGCGCTTCGATGCCGCAGCGGCCCGCGACATCCAGGCGGTAGGCGCTGAGGTCTACAATGAGCGGCCTGGCGCCGGCGGCCCTGGCGGTCTGAGCCACCAAGTTGCCGATGGGCCCGGCGCCCAGGACCACGGCGTTCTTGCCGCGCAATTCTCCGGCGCGGCTCACGGCATGGACCGCCACAGCCAGCGGCTCGACCAGCGCGCCTTGCTCGGGCGTGAAACTCTCCGGCAACTGCACTATTCTTTCGGCGGCGGTAACGAAGAGATCCTGAGCGCAGCCGGGCGCCTGGAAGCCCTCTACTTTCAGCGCGTCGCAGATGTTGTAGTCCCCGCGGCGGCACGGCGCGCACTGTCCGCAGACCAGTTGCGGCAAAGCTGTCACCAACATGCCGGCGCGCAGCCCGCTGACGCCCGGCCCGGCCGCCTCAACCACGGCTGAGAACTCATGTCCCTGCACCACGGGGTACTTGGTGTAGGGATGCCGCCCGTGATAGACGTGGATGTCCGAGCCGCAGATGCCGATACGGCGAATCCGCAGCAGCACCTCGCCCCGGCCCGCTTGCGGCGCCGGCACGTCACGGAACTCAATCCTGCCTGGTGAAGTCATGATGGCTTGGCGCATGTGGGTCTCCGATAGGTTCTCATATACCGTTTCCGGCGGGCATTTCAACTGGACAGCGACGGCGCTTACGTAAAACTATGCGGCCTGGCGTTTGGCAACATTGTCGAGGAGCGCACGCATGAAGGACGTTTTCAAAGCTGTCAAAGTCACCGACAAGGTCTACTGGGTGGGCGCGATTGACTGGGCGGTGCGCGATTTCCACGGCTACTTGACCAACCACGGCAGCACCTACAATGCCTACCTGATCCTGGCCGAAAAGGTGACGCTGGTGGACACGGTCAAAGCGCCCTTCCAGTCCGAGATGCTCGCCCGCATAGCCTCAGTCGTTGATCCGGCAAAGATAGAATACGTGATCTCCCATCATGCCGAACCTGACCACTCCGGCGCCCTGCCGGGATTGGTCGCGGCCCTCAAGCCGCAAAAGGTCTTCGCCTCAAGCCTGGGCGTGCGGACGCTCGAACAGCACTACCACGGCGCCTGCCCCGCCGTCGCGGTGAAAGACGGCGAGCGGCTGAGTCTGGGCGACATGGAACTGGTCTTTGCCGACACGCGCATGTGCCACTGGCCGGAGAGCATGGTCTCTTATCTGCCTCAGGAGAAGCTCCTGATCTCGCAGGACGCTTTCGGCATGCACCTGGCCAGCTACGAGCGCTTCGATGACGAACTGGACCTCCAGCTTCTCGACCGCGAAGCCGCGAAGTACTTTGCCAACATCCTCATGCCCTTTTGCGGTTTCATAACGAAGACCCTGGACAAGCTGCGCGCCGCGGGCTGGCAGTTCGACATGATCTTGCCCGACCACGGGCCCATCTGGCGCAAGCACAGCCGGCGGATCTTGGAGTCTTATGCGCGCTGGGCAAGCCAGCCGCGAGGCAACAAGGCGCTCCTGCTGTACGATACCATGTGGTCGAGCACGGAGCTGATGGCTCGTGCCGTGGGCGAAGGTCTGGCGGCGGGCGGCGCAACGGCCAAGCTGCTGCCCATGAGCGGCACGCACCGCAGCGAACTGGCCACCGAACTGCTTGACGCCGGTGCGCTGGTGGTGGGCACACCGACGCTCAACAACCAGATCTTCCCCACGCTCGCCGACCCGCTGATCTACATACTCGGTCTGGCGCCAAAGGGGCTGCTCGCGGCCTCGTTCGGCTCCTATGGCTGGAGCGGCGAAGCGGCCAAGAAGGTCCGCGCGCTCCTGGAGGAACTCAAGGCCGAACTGGTGGGCGAGCCGCTGCGGGCCCAGTTTGTCCCCACCGGCGCGGACTTGAAGCGCTGCTACGAACTGGGCCTGCAGGTGGCGGCAAGGTTGAGGGAGAAACTGGCGCCTGCAACGCCAGGCGAGAGCACAGACCCATTTGCAGTCTGAAGAAGCAAAGTGCGGGGTGCGTAGCCGGCCCGCAGGACGTGAACAGGTGAAGAGGTGAGGGGGTGAGGTCGTGAACATGAGCGCGGTTGAAAAGGTGAAATGGCGTTTTCATCTCTTCACCTGTTCACCTACTCACCTCTTCACGTCTTCCGAGCCCCTTCCCTGTAAACAGGCTTACTGGCCGGCTACGCACCCGCAAAGCGCTGAGGAAGGGCTGAAGCGGTTGACAACCGGCTCAGGGTTGGTACACTTTTTGCCCTTGAAGGGGCGTGTAATACAACAGCCCTTTGGGGAAAGCGTTAACTGGCTGGATTTTGGCTGTGGTTGGGATGTGCCCGTAGCTTGTGGCTGGCGGTGGCCCATCTGAAATCCAAAGTCCGAAACCGAAAACCGTTTTTGGGGGATCGCGTGGTAAGAGTTGAGAGCAGGGCCGGAGAGACTTTGGAGAAAGTCCTGCGCCGCTTCAAGAAAGCGTGCGAAAAGGAAGGCTTGACCAAACAGCTGCGGCAGAACCAGCACTTTGAGAAGCCCAGCGACAAAAAACGCCGCAAGCTCGTCGCCGCGCGCCGGGCCCAGCGCAAGGAAATGCTGATTGCCGCCGGCCTTCTCCCGCGCCGCAAGCCTAGGGTTTAGGGGCGAGGGGTTAGGGGCGAGGGGTTGGGCTTCAGGCTTTGCCTCATAACGTGCGCCCGCAATGTCATTGCTGGCCGTCCTGCGGCGGCGCATACCAGAACAGATGCCAGTACTTCTCATCGGTGGCATAGACATCAATCGGTTCCTTGCCCGCATCGAATGCCGCCGGCAGAATGCCGAAGCGTTTCATCTCGCGGACATATTGATGATTGGGTTTGAATTGCGGCGTGCCGAATTGCCCCTCCGCTTGTATCGCCGCCTGGGCGGCTTTGATACCCGCAAGCAGTTTCTGGTAATCGCCATCGCCCGTGTCCTTGAAGACTGCGCCACAGGACTCCCAGCCGCCGGACTTGCGGGCCAGCGGCGCGAGGAGCAGCGCTGACAACTCCGGCCGCGTCAGGTTCAACAGAATAGCCGGGCTGTAGCGCAATTGCGGATCGTCTTTCGTGATGATCCGTTCGTAGACGGCGGTGGGGTGCGGGCAGTCCTTCTTGCGCTCCTTCTCATCGTAGTTATGGGGCAGCGGCCGCTGCGGGCCGTGGCACTGGCTGCAGCGGCGGCCGAATACTTCCTTCAGTGGCCCGAAAACATGCGTGCCCGCGGCCCCGTGGCCCGTGGCCTCGGCCTTGGCATTGCGCAGTCCGGCGTAAGTGCCGGCGTACGGGGCGCCGCTTTCAATCCATAGCCACAACATGCGCTGCTGGCGCGCCGAGAGCTTCGCCTCATAGTGGCTGCCGTCCAGCTTCTTCAGCAGCGCGCTGGCGGAACTGCCGATGGTCCTGGGCGGCTGATCGCCCAGCCCGTTGCGGCCGTCGGCAACCTGCCCGGAGGCAATCAGGCTGAAATAGCTGTGCGACCAGTGCGGGCCGATGTCGCCGGTGAACAGCACCTTGCCCTCGCGCTTCTGCGGACTGTGGCAAGACACGCAATGCTGATCGAGAATCGGCTGGATGTCGCGGTTGAAGTCCAGGACGCTGGGAAAGCCCGCGAAGGGCTGAAGCGGGCTGGGAGCGCGCCGCATGGCCAGCGGCCTTTGCTGGCGCTGTTCGAGCGGCGCCGTGACACGCTGTTCGTGGCAGCCCACGCAGCCTTCGTTCTCACCAGGCATCACGGTGGTGAAACTCTGCATGCGCTTGACCGAGAGATCGTCCTTGTCCAGCGCGACGAAGAAGACAGGCCGGCCGGCGGGCACCTCGAAGTAAGCCGAGCCGTCGTCCTCGACAGGCACCGTGCCCAGCACGCGCTCAAGGTTGAAGGACCCCAGGAACGAAGTTAGGTCCATTCCGCCGCTGAAGTTCACCGGCTTGGGGAGGACTTCGAGGACCAGCAGTTTCTTGATCTCGCCGCGCTGTACGCCGGGCAGATTGCGCCCGCGATAGACGTCGTCCAGCAGCATGTACCCGGCCGCCTTCGACAGCGTGCTGCGTCCGGCCAGGACGGGTTCTCTGGGCCGGGCCATGATGGGCCGCGGCTCATGCAGGTTGCCCGGCCCGGGGTAGGTGTAGAGCGCTTGCGAGTTGCCGGCGCCGTCCATCAGGATGATCTTGTTGCCCTGGGCCGCGATGAAGCAGTCCTCTGAAAACGCATAGGGGTCGTGGGCCAGCGGTGCGTTGTTGGCCAGGATCCTGACCGCGGAAGGGTCGTCCGGTCCCCGCGCGGCGGTCAGGACCGCAATCCGCCCAGCGTGTTCATTGACCCCGTGCCCGGGCGAGAACGAAGCCACGATCTTGTCCGTGCCGGGGATGGGCTTGGCATCTATCATCACCGTCCCGGGATGTTCGTT
>JBEKKG010000154.1:0-10913 GCA_050010835.1 Planctomycetota bacterium | reverse complement strand
CAGAAAGTCCGTTCTTCGTCGGCTGAGCGGCACCACCGGCTTGGCGTCCGTAATTCGAATGTGGTCCAGACGCATGTCGGCGAACGGGTTCTGCCAGTGCGGTGGCAAGTGCCGCTCCTTGGCGGCGCGGTTCAAGAGCGTGGGTGCGACCTCCATGCAGAAGCTCACGGTTTTGTCCATCATGAGTCGCTTCTTCGTGTTGGAGTGTCCATTGGGAGCGACCTGTTTCGTCCGCAGGTACTTGGCATACCCGCGCGCGACCTCAACCGTGATGCGGTCCAAGCTCTTTATCCTGCGCTCTTCGAGGTACTCGATGAAGTGTTCAGCAGCGGCGCGATAGCGCGCGATTGTGGCCACAGCCGAATGGGCCACAAACTCGTGGTAGTCCAGCCACTGCTGCAGGTATTCGCGAGGGGAGATCGGCCTGAAGCCCAGGAGAGTTGGCGCGTGCTGCAGAATCTGCGCATTGACCTGCGCCGCTGCTGCCTGGGCTTCCTCCAAGCTGTCGCCAACAGCGCGGCGAACAGGCTGTCCGCTCTCAACGTATGACAGCCAGAATTTGTGGCCGCGCTGGACGGCAGCCACCTTTCCGCAACGCTCCACCACGCGATGGGTACGTGCCGATGTCCCAGATTTTGCGAGAGAGGCAGGACGGCCTGAAGGGAACGGGACTACGCCGGGAGGGGGTATGGACTGCGCCATAAGAACGGCTCCTGATTGTGCTGGCGGTCCGCACGAATCTGCACAACTTCTGCACAATCAGGAAGTCCCACCGCGCGAAAAAAGACTCAACCGCTTGTCTTTTCGCCACTTACAGTAATGGGGGGTTCTAACTGGCGGAGAGGGTGGGATTCGAACCCACGAGCCTCGGTAAAGAGGCTACTTGTTTTCGAGACAAGCCCATTCGACCACTCTGGCACCTCTCCTGCACGCTGCACACGTATTGCTTTAACGACTTATGCGTTTTCCGGTTGCCACGAGCGAAACCTCAAAGACCATTTTGGCAGAGCCGTCCGGTACACCCGGATCTTCCGTCCCTTCTTGGGCCGAACCGCGAGTTGGTATACCAGCAAGCCCTCGTCGGGGCAAGCCCAACTTCGTGCACCCCCGCCAGTCGCACGGCTGCTGCGCCTCCTGGCCGCGTCCCCGGCGTTCAAGCGTCCGCCAGGACCTTGCCGTCCTTCAGCCGCAGCGTGCGCTTCGCTCTGGCTGCGGCTTGCGGATCATGCGTCACCATGATGACAGTGCGGCCTTCCTTGTTCACCTCTTCGAGGAAGGACAACACGGCTTGCGCCGTTTCGGGATCCAGGTTGCCAGTGGGCTCATCAGCAAGAATCACCTGCGGGTCGTTAGCCAACATGCGGGCGAGTGCGACGCGCTGCTGTTGGCCCACGCTAAGCTCGGCGGGCTTGTGATCCAGCCTGTCGCCAAGCCCCATCCGCTCCAGCAAGACGGTGGCGCGTTCTTTCTGGCGGCGCTCATCTGCGCCTGCCAGGAGCAGCGAGACTTCGACGTTCTCGAGGGCAGTGAGATACGGGACCAGGTTGAATGTCTGGAAGACAAAGCCGATGGTCGTCTTCCGCACTGAGGCCCGCTGTTCCGGCTGCAGATCGTACAAGGACCTGCCGTCAATCAGGACGCGGCCCTTAGCGGGGGAGAGCATGCCGCCGAGGACCAGCAGCAGAGTGCTCTTGCCACTGCCGCTCGGACCGACAACCGCAATGAACTCACCGCGCTCAATCTGCAGATCCGCATCGTCCAAAGCCTTAATGGTTTTGCCGCGCAGAACGTAGTCTTTGCTCACCGCTTCCATCTTGAGCATCGGCTAGGTCTCCCGCAGTGCGGTGGAAGGGTCCATGCGCGCCGCACGCCGCGCCGGGAAGTAACTGGCGGCCAGAGATATGGCCACCGCCACGCCGACCGCCAGGAGCAAGAGCCACGGCAACGGCAAGACGGCCACCCCGGCGATCCTGGGGCCCAGGAGCACCGCCAGGAGGGTGCCCAGCGCATAACCGGCGATCCCGCCGCCGAGGCCCAACAACAGCGCCTTCAACAGGAAGATCCTGAGCACGATCCCGGAACCCGCGCCCAGCGCCATCAGCGTGCCGATCTCTCTGCGGCGTTCGTACACGTTGGCGTACATGTAGTTGGCCATGCTGGCGCCGCCCACAACGACGATGATGCCCAGGAACAACCAGGAAAGTTGCGCCATCATAAGGTTGGTCTTGATCTGCGTCTCCACGATTTGCGTGATCGTCACAACCTTGGCGTCGGGCAGGAGCGTGTTGATCTTCTGCACCAGCCCCTTCGAGATCTCCTTGCAGCACCCGACCACCTCGATGGCATTGAGGACCGGTCCTTTGCCTGCGAGCTGCTGGACGGTGTGCAGGTGGGCGAAAATTCGGGAGTCGTCCACCGTCCCCGTCTCGGGCAGGAGCGTGCTGACGCTGAACGTCTGGCCCTCAAGCTGCAGCGTGTCCCCCGGCTTCAGCTTCAGAGCGGCCCCGACCTCCGAGCCCACGAGGGCCTCCGCCTTGTCCAGCTTCTGGATCGCCCTTCTGCGGAACTGCGTCTCCTTGGTTGGCGTGGGTTCGGCCGGCGCGGCGTCGCCCACGCAGAGCGGGGGCCGGGCGAAGACATCGCCGCCCTTCCAGGCGGCTTTGGCCTTGAGTTCGTCCTGCGGCAGAATACCTGTCAGGGTGAACTTCTTTCCACCCATGCTTACCTGAGTCGAGAACTTCGGGAAGAGGTTGTCCAGGCCCTGGAGATCGGACAGAATCAGGCGGGCCACGTATTCCTCGGGGAGCTCTTCAGTCTGCATGTCGGCGCTGTAGTACGTTTGCAGCGAGGCCGACTTGGGGAGGATGAGCACGTTCGCGCCCAGGGCATCCAGTTCCCTGGCCACCGCCTTCTCGGAGTACACCGTGATGTTCCTCACGGAGACGATCACGCTTACGCCCAAGAGGATGGCAATGAAGTTCGTAGCCAACTGGTTCTTGCGCTCGAACAACTCCCGCCAGACAAGAGTCCTGAGTTGCATGGTTCCCTTTGACCTGCTCCTGAATTGTCACTTGCACCCCGACGGAGCGCAGCCGCCGCCCCCTCACCCCGAATCTGCCGACTTCAAGGCTTCCACCAGGCTGGTTTTGGCGACCGGGCCGTTGAACTTCCCCAGCAGCACCTTCGGCGGGGCAAGCATGATCGTGGTCAAACTGCTTTTGGAGTCAATACCCAACTGCTTCAGGAACCGCGCTTCCGCCGGGTCGGAAGGATCAACCCGGATGACTACAACGCGCTTGGCATTGGCAGCCTGGAAATCGCTGACAACCTTCACCGTCGGATCTTCCGCCGTTACGTTTTTGTCGTAGGCACAGAGCAGCGCTACCTTCTTATCTTGAACAGTCTTCAGGCATTTCTGCTCGCAGGGGCCGGCAATGGCAGACCGCAGCTTTTCCTCGGGCATGTCCACGGCACTGCCGACCATGGTCACGGCCCCGTTGGGGGCCAGCGCCAGGATCAAAGGCGTCGGAAAGGTCTGGAGCTGGAGCTTCTCTGCAAGGGCCTTTTCCGCCGGGTCATCCTTCTGCACGGCCACCCACTGAGCGGCGTCGCCCATCTTGGCCATCACGGCCTCCAAGGACTTGCGGGCCGTTTGGGTCATCTCGTCCTCTTTGCTGTAATAGAAGATGTAGAGGTGCTTGTTTGCGGCGGCGGTCTGTTGGACGGCAGCCGCGCCTCCGGATGGCTTGGCGTCTGGTGTCGGCTCAGCGCCACTGCAACACGCGGTAATCCACGCCGCCAGGGCGGCGAACGAGGCCAGTGCTGCGACTGAGTTTTTCCTCATGGTTTCCGCCTCCTTGTTCGAGCGGCTTCGCGAACCTGCCCGGCATCCGCGCGCCGCTGTGGATTCATCTCTTGTAGCAGGCGCCCAACTTCTCCTTCGGCAGCCTGCATACGGCCTTGAGGCGCTTCTCATCCGCTCGAATCTGCGGGTCCTTTACAAGACAGCCCTTCAGCCAGCGAATCGCGCCGGCCACGCACGGGTGCGCGCTCTTGCCTGGCGACCGGTAGTAGACCCAGCGGCCCTTCTTGCGGGACTCGACCAGGCCGGTCTGGTTCAGAATGGCCATGTGCTTCGAGACGGTGGAGGGCGACAGCTTAAGCAGTTCAATGATCTGGCAAAGGCACAGCTCTCCGCGGCGCAGGGACATCAACGCCCGCACGCGCTGCTTGTCACCCAGGGCCTTCGCTATAGCCAGACACTCACGCATGGCACTCTCCGATACTTCGTCAACTAGCGTAGCATTGCAGCCGCGCGCCGCAAACGTAAAATGCTGAAAATCTGGAATTTCCCGTCAGGCGGCCAAGGGGTGGGGTATATTGCTCTAACTTTGCAGAGCCAAAGTGCCGGAGGGGGGAGAGGGGGCGACACATGCTGATCGGAATGGGTTGGATTCTGTTGGCATCGGTATTCCTGGGCACTTTCGCCCTGCCTGCCAAGTACATCAAGAACTATGCCTGGGAGAACACGTGGGGGGCCTTCTTCTTCATCGGCATGTTGATCGTGCCGGTGGGGTTCTCGGCATTGGTCCTGAAGGGGCTTTGGGAAACCTATTCCCAGGTGGCCGGCGGCATCATCTTTGGTGTGATTGCCCTTGGGTTCCTCTGGGGCTGCGGCTTTTGCCTGTGGGGCCACGGACTCTCGATGATCGGTCTTTCCCTGGGCTACGCCCTGACGATGGGCACCATGGCGTTATGCGGGTCCATGCTGCCCTTCTTCCTCGGGAATGCGTCCCGTGCGGCTACGACAGGCGGCCTGGTGATCATCGCGGGCATCCTGGTGTGCATCGTGGGCGTCGCCATCAACGGCATGGCGGGACTCAAGCGCGAGAAGGCCTCCGGCGCCGGCGCTGCCGGTGGCAGCCAGAAAACGAACATGCTCACCGGCGTGATCGTCTGTGTTCTGGCAGGGCTGTTGTCGTCGGGCTGCAACGTGGCGTATCACGTAGGCGGGAACATCGGGAAGATTGACAGTATCTGCATAGAGCAGTTCCACAATCCCAAGTGGCTGGCCGGACTCTCGGTGTGGACGCTGACCTTCATCGGCGGGCTGATTTCCGCATTCGGATTCTCCTTCATCCAGTTGTGCAAGAATGGCACATGGAAGAAATTCGCAGCGGCAGGAAGTGGGTTCAATCTTTTTCTGGCCACCTTGATGGCGCTGGGCCATTTCGCCTGTTTGTTCTTCTACGGTCTGGGCGGTTCGATAGTGGGCGAACTGGGTACGTCAGTCGGCTTCGCGGTGTTCCAGTGCGGCTCTCTGCTGGTGGGCAATGGTTTGGGTTTCATGACCGGCGAGTGGAAGGGCGCCAGTGCCGAGAGCAAGAAGTGGTTGGCCGGAGGCTTGACGGTGCTGATTCTGGGGATCATTATCGTCTCTATCGGCAACACCATTAAGTAGTTCCTTTGCCTATGCGCGTTGCGGACTTGCTTCCTCCCCGCCAGGATTCTCCTCCTTGACCCCAAAGTAACGTTTGCGCGCGTACAGCGCCACGTTGACCAGCCCGATCATCACCGGCACCTCGACCAGCGGGCCAATTACCGCCGCAAAGGCCGCGCCGTGATGAATGCCGAAGACCGCAACCGCGACGGCAATAGCCAACTCGAAGTTGTTGCTGGCCGCGGTGAACGACAGCGTCGCCGTCTTGCCGTAGTCCGCGCCCGCCAGCCGGCCCATCCAGAAACTAACGAGGAACATCACCACGAAATAGATCAGCAGCGGCACCGCGATCCGCAGAACGGCCACAGGCTGGGCTATGATCTTCTGGCCCTGCAAGCTGAACATCACAACGATGGTGAAGAGCAGCGCGAGCAGCGTGATGGGGCTGATCTTGGGGATGAACGACTTCTCGTACCAGGCCTTGTCCTTGGCCTTGATCAGCGCGAACCGCGTCGCCATGCCCGCCAGAAAGGGAATACCCAGGTAGATGAACACGCTCTGCGCAATCTGCCCGATGCTGATGTGTACTTCGCGCCCCTCCAGCCCAAACAGCGGCGGCAGGATGGTGACGAACACCCAGGCGTACAGGCTGTAGAAGAGCACCTGGAAGATGCTGTTGAACGCGACCAGCCCGGCCGCATATTCCGTATCGCCCTTGGCCAGGTCATTCCAAACGATGACCATCGCGATGCAGCGGGCCAGGCCGATCAGGATCAGCCCGGCCATGAACTCTGGGTAGTCCCGCAGGAAAAGGATGGCCAGTGCGAACATCAGCACGGGGCCGATGATCCAGTTCTGCACCAGCGACAAGCAGAGGACCTTGGTGTTGCGGAAAACGTCCTTCAGTTCTTCGTATTTCACTTTGGCCAAGGGCGGGTACATCATCAGGATCAGCCCGATGGCAATGGGGATGTTGGTGGTGCCGACGCTGAAGCCCTCGTTGAAGGCCTTGACCTGTGCAGGCAGCAGATACCCCAGCCCCACGCCGCAGGCCATTGCGGCGAAAATCCAGAGCGTGAGATAACGGTCCAGGAACCCGAGCTTCTTCGCAACGCCTTCCGACATCGTCTCTACCTCGCCTTTCTCGTTTTGGGCTTCCGCGCCGAGACCGCCAAGCTGGTGATGAAGTCCGCTGGCTGGGTGCCACGCGGCAGGTTGGTGATGATCTTCTTGTATAGCGGATCGTCCCACTCCTCCATATCCGCAACGTATTCAGGCTTGGGCGTCAGAACCAACTCAACCAACCCCGCCTGCCGCGCCATCCCTTCGGTTTCGCTGACCAGCACTGCACCGGCGACGCAGCCAACCAGCGCCTCCACCATTTCCACGATTTTCCGCGGCAACGGCCTCAACAGCGCCAGGTCCGATACCGCAACGCGCCCGCCTGGCTTCAGCACGCGGGCCAGCTCGCGCCACACCTGCGCTTTGTCCGGCGACAGGTTGATGACGCAGTTGGAGATCACCACGTCCACACTGTTGTCGGCCACGGGCAGGTGCTCGATCTCCCCCAGCCGGAACTCGACGTTCGCCAGGCCCGTCCGCTTTGTGTACTTGGCGATGTTTGCGCGCGCCTTGGCCAGCATCTCCGGCGTCATGTCCACGCCAATGGCCAGGCCCTGCGCGCCGACCTTCTGTGCGGCGATGAACACATCGAATCCCCCGCCGCTGCCGAGGTCCAGGACGGCCTCGCCCGGCTTGAGCGACGCGATGGCCGTGGGGTTTCCGCACGACAATCCCATGTTGGCGCCATCGGGCAGCCCCGCCAACTCTTCCGCGCTGTAACCCATGCTCTGCGCCTTCCCAGCGCTCTCCTCTGCGTTGCCGCCGCAACATTTGCGCGCCTTGACACGCCAAGACCCGCGAGCGGCAATCCGCGCGTACTCTTTGCGCACCGCGGCCCGCACCTCTTCTGCTTTGACACGCATTCTGATGCTCCTTGTCATTCCGGTGACAGTACTTTCACGTTTACTGCCACTTCCGCCCGCAGGCTGTTACGGACGTGGCAAAGCTCCACCGCTTTGGCCAACTTGGCTTGAGCGCTCTCGGAAGACTTCCGAGGAAGGCTAATGGTCAGCGTGAACGCGCCGATCCGGCGTGCAGGTTCTGGCGCCAGTTCCATCTTCACGGCCAGTTCTGCTCCCCGAAAATCCAGCCCCTCCTGCTCCGCAACCATTGCCATGCACAGCAGCACTCACCCGCCCAGTCCCGCGCCCACCAGGTGCAGCGACGAAAACGTCGGCCCGCTCATTGGGCCGATGGCCAGCGCGTCCCCAGACGGCACATGGGTGACGCCGCATTGCTTGTTGCCGCCATACTTCAACCGGACTTCGAGCGACATGCGATCCCTCCTTTCCGCCCTAACGGCCAACTTCCGATTGTGAATCCGGTAAATTTTCGATGAAGCGTCTGATCTCATCACGCACGCGCCGGTAGTGCGTGAGTGCTTCCTCTTCGGTTTTAGCGTCCTGCGCCAGCCTCGGCGGATCGTCGAAGCCGGCGTGGACCACCTTGGTCTTGGCGGGGAAGAACGGGCACTGCTCATGGGCGTGGCCGCACACGGTAACCACGCGGTCAAACTGCACGGCCTTCAGTTCGTCCACGTGCTTTGAGCGCTGGCCGGAGATGTCCACACCCGCTTCAGCCATGACTTTGACCGCGCGCGCATCCAGGCCGTGCGGCTTCAGCCCTGCCGAGTATGGCTCGATCGTGCCGCCTTTGAGCTGCCGCGCCCAGCCCTCAGCCATCTGGCTGCGGCATGAGTTTCCGGTGCAGAGAAAGAGCACCTTCAGTTTCTGTAGAGGGCACATAGGGCCTGAACGTCCTTTTTCATGACGGCTTTGAACCGTTTCTCGTCTTGGGCGCTCTGCGGCTCCTCGCCCAAAGACTCGAGCACCCACGCGATGGCCCGCCTGACCGGCGGCGGAGCGCCTTTGCGGGGCAGCCGGTAGTAATGCCAGCGCCCCTCTTTGCGGTACTCGACCAAACCCGCCTGCTGCAGCACGGCCATGTGCTTCGAGACGGTCGAGGGCGCCAATTGCAGCATCTCGACGATCTGGCAGAGGCACATCTCTCCATGACGCAGGAACATGACTGTCCGCGCACGGTTTGCGTCAGCGAGAGCCTTGACAATGTTCATGAATTGGCGCATGGAAGCCTTCGCACAGCGCCGGGGCCGCCGCACCGGTTTCCCGGCGCATTCCGCAGCGGCCCTGGCAACGTTCTCCGTGGGCGGGGAAACGCTTCAGCCCCTGCCACCACTTCGTTCTGTGGCGAAGTATACACGTGGGGTTGGCAAAAGGCAAGATAAATCCGACACTACTTTCCCTCCGCAGCCGCCGCCTCGATCCGGTACAAATGCGTCTTGGTTCTCAGGAACAGGGCCTTCCCACAAACCGCAGGCGAGGCCATGCATCCGGCGTCCAGCGTGTTCTTGGCCAGGACTTCGTATGCGCGCCCGGCCTTCAGAACGGTCGCCTTGCCCTGCTGGTTGAAGAAGTAGAGCCGCCCGTCCGCGTAGATCGGCGAAGCGGCGTACTCGCCGCCAATCAGTTGCCTCCAAACCTGGTTTCCAGTGGCGGCCTCCAGGCACGCCGCGGCCCCGTCAACGGAGACCAGGTACAGCAGGTCGTCCACCAGGAGCGGCGAAGACAGCTTGGACGCGCCGTGGTCCAGCTTCCAGGCCAAATGGGTCTTGGTGACGTCCCCCGCGTTGTCAGCGCGGATAGCCAACAGCCCCGCTTTGCCCTGGCCGCTCATGACAAAGACCAGCCCCTGCCCATATACCGGCCGCGCGGCCGTCGAGTAATCCGGCTGGGCGAACTTCCACAGCTCGCGCCCGCTCTTGGGATCGTAAGCGTAGGCCGCCTTGGAGCCGGCGCTGAGCATCTCTGTCTTCCCGTTGATGCTGACGAGCAACGGCGTGCTGAAAGCTTTGCGGTAATCCCCCTCGATCATCGGCTTGCCCTGCGCGTCGAGGTCATTGAACTCGGTCGTGCGCTCTGTTTTCCAGACGTTCTGGCCGGTCTTCTTGTCGAGCGCCACCAGGTATTGGACATCCACGCCGTCCATCGTCAGGACCAGGAGATCCTCGAAGAGAATGGGCGACGAGCCCGGGCCGCGATAGTGCCGGCAGGCCAGGTCGCGGCGTTCCCAGAGGACCTTGCACGTGGCCGTGTCCAGGCACGCGGTCCCGTAACTGCCAAAGCTGACGTAGACCCGGCCGGCTTCGATCACGGGCGACGGCGAGGCGTAGCAGTTGACGTTGTTCGAAAGCGGCTCCGGCTTGTCGGCGTGGAACAGCTTCTCATTGAAACGAATCTTCCCGGTCTCGGCGTCCACGCAGACCGCGAAGAAGTCGTGGCCGTCAAGAGTGGCCGTGGTCAACCACACCTGGCCGCCCAGGACCACCGGCGTGGACCAGCCGCGATGCGGGATCTCCGTTTTCCACTTTATGTTCTCCGTTTCACTCCAGCGCAAAGGCAATCCGGTTGGCACCGCGTCCCCGGGAGCCGAGACATGGCCGTTGCCCCAAGGCCCGCGGAACTCCGGCCATTCCGCCGCGGACAGAAGCAAGCCAGGAAGGAAGGCGGCGATGAGCAGGGAAAAAAGGACGCCCCTGTGCACCCTTGCCTCACGACGACCCCTGCCACCCGCGCCGCTCTGCAGCCTCATTCCAACTCCTCCTCTCTGACCGCCCCGGAACCGGTCATGGCACCGCTCAGCACGCCAATTCAGTCAAGCCGGAGACCACCATAGCCAGCGAGGCCGGCAGGGTCAACCGCCGTAGCGCCCGTAGGCCGGGGTAGTTTGCCGGCACTCCCGCTCATGGTACTATTTCGGCATGAGGGAGAGGCTTGCGATGGCCAACGAGAATGTTGTGCGGGGAGCAAGGCCTGTGTACCAGTGTTCTCGCGGCTGCCGCGGGCTGATTCTGCTGCTCGGCCTCTTGGCTGCACTGGCTTCTTCAGCAGCCGGTGAAGACGCCGCAAGGGCGGCGGGCGAGGCGGGCGCCCGCGCCGAATGGATTGACGTCCACGTCCATCTGGTGTGCCTGCGAGGCGACTACAGCACCGCTGTCAAGATCGCGGCAGCGGGGATGGATGACGCCGGGGTCAGGATGAGTGTGGTACTGCCCCCGCCCCAGATTGCGGGGCAAGCTCGCCGGCCGTTCGACTGGCAGGACTTCAAAGGCGCACTCTGGAGCTGTCCGGGACGCTTTGCCTTTCTCGGCGGCGGCGGAACGCTCAACCCCATGATCCACGACGCCGGCAACGGCGCTGACGTGGACGAACAAACCAGGAGCCGCTTCGCAAAGACCGCGGAGGAAATCCTGGCGGCTGGCGCAGCGGGCTTCGGCGAGATCGCCGCGCATCATCTTTCGCACGCCGCCGGGCATCCCTACGAATCGGTGCCG